>CAMGKS010000007.1 GCA_946056785.1 uncultured Clostridia bacterium | reverse complement strand
TCCGCCTAAAACTTTGACGTCCGACGCCGAAACAGACGAACAGTGCGGTTTAAAGGGCGACGAGGACGGTGAAAAACCGACAAACGGCGAATGAAAATTCAAGCGTAAACGCCGCATAAGCAAAAGCCTTTTCAAGAAATTTTTTTGATACGGAGCATTAAATCTTAAAAACGCTTTAAAAGGCAAAATTTTTGTGATAAACTTATTTAACCGACTAAGGAAAAAATTATGATTTGTAAATTTTCTAACGATTATCTTATCGAAAGCTATACGATGGTTGACAACCTGTTTCTTAGCGAATATATGCCGTATGCCGACGAAAAACAAATAAAAGTCTATATGTACGGACTTTTTTTGTGCAACGTAAAAACGGATGAAAACAGCCTCGACGTTATGACTAAAACTTTGGATATGACTGTCGAGGAAGTCGTCAATACGTTTGCTTTCTGGCAGGATAACGGACTTGTAGAAATACTTTCTCGTTCGCCGTTGGAGATAAAATATCTTTCGTTCAAGCAAAATCTTAAACCGGTTAAAAAATATAAGTCGGAAAAGTTTACCGATTTCAACGTGGGACTTCAAAAGCTGTTTCCTGACAGAATGCTCACTCCGAACGAATATAACGAATATTATTATTTTTTAGAAAGCAGTCACATGGAGCAGAACGCTCTTTTGATGGTCGTGCAATATTGCATAAATCTTAAAGGCAACACGGTAAGATATCCCTACGTTTTGACCGTCGCAAAGTCCTGGGCGGCTGACGGCGTTATGACCGTGGACGACGTAGAAAACAAACTTAACGAATACGAAACGCAATCGGAAGATATGAGGCTTGTGCTTAAAGCTTTGGGCAGAAAAGGAGGTGCCGACCTCGAAGAAAAACAACTTCTGCTTAAATGGACGAAAAACTGGGGCTTCGATATATCCGCCATAGTTTATCTTGCTAAACATATAAAAAGCAAAACTTTCAAAAAGCTGGACTCCACTCTCGACGAATATTATCGCCTTTCGATTTACACCGAATCTCAGATGAAAGATTATCAGGCACAAAGAGAAAGCCTTATGAATCTTGCCATCAAAATCAATAAAACTCTCGGCTTGTTTTATGAATCGTTAGAACACGTCATCGAAACGTACACCGTTCCTTGGACGCAAAAAGGCTTTGACGAGGACACATTACTTAAAGTCGCCCATTATTGTTTTATTTCGGGCATTAAAAGCCTTGAAGGAATGAATGCGATGATAAATAAATTCCATTCTATGGGTATAACGACTGTAGACGGCATCAATGCATACATTGCAAAACTTGTCGCAAACGATGAAGCGATAAAAGCAATCCTTTCAAAAACGGGAGAAATTCGAGGCGTTATAAACAGCGACAGAGAATATTTCAAAATATGGGAATCAACCTGGGGATTCAGCCGTGACGTTATAAATTATGCGGCGGAACAGGCTGTCGGAAAAACCTACCCTATAAAATATATGAACCAACTCTTATCTAGCTACAAACAGCAAGGTATAAACACCGTTGAAAAAGCAAAATCGTTTAACCCGACCCAAAAAGATAAGACGACGAGAAACGATTATATGCACAGAGAATACAGCAAAGAAGAACTAGCCGCTATTTTCACAAACAGTACAAACTTTGACGGAAGTGACATAGAATGAGAAAAGACGTTTTAAAAATTGCACTCGATAAGGTAAAAGCCAAGCACGTTCAGGCTTTAAAAAATGCCGACCTTGCCTGGGAGAAAGCTTTGGCAATTCCTGAAATAGCACAAAATTTCGACGCTTATAAAACTTTGGAATATGATAAAATCAAAGCTGAAACTTTTGGCATAAAGTCCAATTTGGACAAGGAAATTAAATCAGCAAAAGACGCTTATTTAAAATCTATTGAAAAATACGGTTTCAAAGAAAGCGATTTCGACGTAAAATACGACTGTCCTAAATGCCACGACAGCGGAGTTTTTAACAACGAAACTTGCGATTGCGTTATAAAGACTTATTATGACCTTTTAAACGAATCGGTTTCTAATAGCGGTTCGAACTCGCACACTGTAGACGATTTTATCGTAATCGACGAAAACGATAAAAAACATTTAGACTTCGTAAAAACCGTAATAGATAAATTCCCCACAAAAAAAACTTTAAACTTTGTTTTTAACGGCTGTACGGGCGTCGGAAAAACTTTTATGGCAAGCTGCATAGCAAACGGGGTGTCGGAAAAAGGTTATAGCGTAATCTTTCTTTCAGCTTTTGAAATTATCCAAAAATGCCTTAAATATCATACCCTTACCCTCTCGGAGCGTGAAGGATTGCTCGACGATATTTTAGAATGCGACCTTCTTGTGATCGACGACCTCGGCACGGAAGCGATGCTCAACAACGTGACGGTTGAATATCTTTTGCTTATACTCTCGGAAAGAATTGCTCACGCAAAACATACGATAATCACCACCAACCTGTCGGATGATATGATAAATAAAAGATACGGCGAAAGGTTTTTCAGCAGATTATTATCAGAAAATTATTCAAGTTTAAAAACTATCGACGGCAAAGACAAACGCATTAAAAAATCAAATGCAAAAACTAATTAAATATTAAATTCATACCGTAAAAAATAAGCGGTTATTATCTGTCAGTCACAACCAATTTTTAACTGCAATTATAAGTAGTTTTTAAACTTTATTTTAATTTGTCTTTAAGCTGCCGCGACGATTAAACCTTAATCGTAATTTTAGTAGTGTTTAAGCTGTAAGTTATATTAAAATCTTAAACCGCTATTATAAGCTGTCTTTAAACTGTAAGTTTATTAAAATCTTAAACCGCTATTATAAGCTGTCTTTAAACTGTAAGTTTATTAAAATCTTAAACCGCAATCATCGTTAAACATTATCCGTCAAAAAAACGGCGTTTAAAACGCCGTTCTTTTATTGCAATTATAAATATGTTTTACAAAACCGTTATTTATTTTTAATCATTTCTTTTACTTTCGAAACGATATCTTCCGCTCTCATTTTGTAGATTTCTTTTAAATACGGCATTTTGCCCACTTCGCCAAAACAATTCGGAACGCCGATTGCGTCCATCTTCGTCGGATAATTTTTTGAAAGCACTTCGCTTACGGCACTGTAAAGTCCACCGATTATTTCGTGGTTTTCACAAGTTAACACAAGCCCTGTCTTTTTAGCACTGTTTACGATTGTTTCGGAGTCGATTGGCTTAATTGTATGAACGTTTATAATCTCAGCGGAAATTCCTTCGCTTTTTAAAATTTCGTTGGCTTTCATGGTTTCCTGAACCATAATTCCGCTGCAACAGATTGTGATATCTTTTCCTTCCTGAATGACGTCCGCTTTGAAAAGGTCGAATTTATAACTGTTTTCATCGAACACGTTTTCAAGCGTTTTTCTGAAAAGTCTTATATACATGGTTCCGTTATAGTCAATTATCGCAGGCAATGCCGCTTTAAGTTGCACTTCGTCAACCGGTTCGAAAATAACTATGTCGGCGACGGAACGGAGCGTTCCGATATCGTCCATACCCATATGAGTTCCGCCGTTAATTTCCGCGCTTATTCCCGGATCGGTGCCGACAATCTTTACGTTCTGTTTAGAATAAAGACAGGACAACGTAATCTGATCGCAAACACGTCTTGTAGCAAACGGCGAAAAGGACGATACAAACGGTTTAAAGCCGTAACTGCTGAGTCCTGCCGCAATAGAAATCATATTTTGTTCTGCAATGCCGACGTTGAAAGCGCGTTCGGGAAAGGCTTTATGAATCGGAGCAGATTTTATGCAATTTGCAAGATCGGCGTCAAGAACAACGATTTTGTCGTCTTTTTTCATAGCTTCCAAAAGACCGCCGATAAAAGCTTCACGCATTTCCATTATTTAGCCCTCCTTATTTCATCGATTGCCGCTTTTACGGTTTCTTCATTCAAAGAAAGACTATGGCAAGCAAAGCCTTTTTCTTCAATGCTCTTTACGCCCTTACCCTTTATTGTCTTTGCAATAATCATCGTAGGTTTATCCTGACTCTTTGCATTTTTAATCGCTTCGTCGATTTGCTTTAAGTCGTGGCCGTCGATTACAATCGTATTCCAATTAAAGCTTTCCCATTTTTTGTCCAAAGGTTCTAACGAATTGATATCGTCGGTGTTTCCGTCAATCTGCATTCTGTTATAATCGGTAAAGGCAATGAGATTGCCAAGCTTTGCATGAGCGGCATACATAGCGGCTTCCCATATCTGTCCTTCCTGACTCTCGCCGTCACCGATTATGGTATAAATCGTTGCGCCATCGCCTTTAAGACGACTTCCCAAAGCAACGCCGACGGCACACGAAAAACCTTGACCGAGACTTCCCGTAGTCATATCTATACCCGAAGTTTTATTCATATCGCAATGGCTAGGAAGAAGAGTGCCTGATTTATTGAGCGTCAAAAGCAAATCTTTGCTGAAATATCCGCGGTTGGCAAGTGCCGCGTAAACGGCAGGTCCCGCATGGCCTTTTGAAACGATAAGTCTGTCTCTGCCTTCCATCTTAGGATTAGAAGGGTCGATATTCATATGCTTAAAATATAGACTCGCTAAAATTTCGACAATCGACAAACTTCCGCCGATATGCCCTACGCCTATCGAGCCGATGCATTTGAGCGTGTCTATGCGTATTTCTTTGCATATCTCTTGTAAATCCATAGTATACCTCTTTAGTTGTTTTAAGTCTATCACCACTAAAAATCTTTGTCAACGAAATGAACTTTTATAAGCTAAAATTAAAAAATAAAACAAAGCGGAAATAATAAAAACAATCCGGTTAAGTCGGATTGTTTTTGTCGTTTGATTTAGCGTTCGCAAAAAAATGCTGTCCTCGCCGTATCGAAACGCTTATTATTAATGGCTTTGATGATGCATCGTATCTATCAAAATGCCGATTGCAAGCAAATATTTTGCCGGAACGGAATTATTGATAATTTTGAGTCTATACGTATCTGCGATTTTAAAAACTTTTTTCTCTACCGTAGCGACGGTTCTATCCCCCTTCGGAAGCGACTTATCTTTGATTTTCCAGTTAAATCCGATAAAGCTGCCGGTTACTCTGAGTTCGTGTTCCACGCCGTTTTCGTCAAAATATTTCAAATATGCCCTACGTCTGAACGGCAGATGGAAACCTTCTCTGAAACGTCCGATGACGTCGCCCAAGCTGTTTTCCGAACCATTATTTTCTTGTATATCGTATTTACGGAATAGAAGCGAAATTCTTGAAACCATCGTAAACATCGGAACTTGCTGTGCGTCTGACACGATAAATCTTTTATGAAGAAAACTTAATTGACCTTTTACATAAAACTGAACGGTGTCATGTTCGTCGACAATCGAATAGTTTTCAAGTACTGACCAGAATTTTTGTTTGATATAAAGTTCCATATTCTCTCCTCCTAAGAAACCTATGCGTTCAGTATATCACACTGCAATCTAGTTTTCAATATGTAACAATAAAAAATCGTAAAATAAAAAATCACGCTTTTAATCAGCATGATTTTTATTAATTAAATTTGAACGTGATAAATATGCTGAAATTAACGCATAAGACGTTACCGCTTTTAAAGCAAAATTCTCACAGCGGCGATTTTAAATTCAGTTCTTCAATCATTTGCTTTATGTTTTTTTTCGTTTTCGGGCAAACAAAGTCAGGAGCGATTTCATATAGCGGAGTCAAAACGAATTCTCTGTTAAAATAATCGGGATGCGGCAAAGTAATCTTTTTTGTGTCTAAAACCAAATCGTCGTAAGAAATCACGTCGATATCGAGCGTTCTGTCCGCCCACTTAATTTCACGTTTTCTGTCTGCTTTTGCTTCTATTTCATGTATGCGATCTAACAACTCGCTCGGATTTAAAAAACATTTAAATTCAACTGCGGCGTTTAAAAAATCGTTTTCGGCAACTCCGCCGTAAGGTTCGGTCACGTATTTCGATGAGATTTTTTTAATTTTTCCAAGTTTTTTCAGCTCGCTCACCGCAAAATCAAGATAGGCGCTTTTATTGCCTTCGCTGCTGCCGATTGAAAGATAAGCAGTATGGCTTTCTAAAGCGGTACAAAACGCAACGTCGGAAACTTTAACGGACATCGGAGCGTCAGGTTTGGACACTTTTACTTCGATTTTTTCTAAAAACGGATATTTAGCGCTTATCATGCGTGCAATTTCATAACCTAACTTTTCAATTAAATTAAACGTATTGTTTTTTGTAAATTCGCTGATAAGTTCCGCCGCCTCGCCGTAATCGACCGTATTTGACAAATCGTCGCCCTTTATTGCGTCTTTAAAATCTCCGTAAAGACGAACGGAAACGGTAAATCTCTGTTCCCTTTCCTTTTCAAACGCAAAACAACCATGCTTTGCAAAAATTTCAATTCCTTTAATTATTATGCAATCTTGCAACTGCTTTCTCCTTTGCCATAACGTTTTCGGCAACGTCGTGAATACGTATGATATTTATTCCCTTTTCCACTGCGAGTTCGGTGGCTCTCAAAGTCGGCTCCAACCTGTCCTCCACGTTTCCGCCGAACATAGATTTTCTCGATACGCCTATTAAAAGCGGATATCCGAATTTCGCAAAATGCTCATAACCGTTCATAACCTCGAAATTCTGTTCTTTTGTCTTGCCGAAGCCTATCCCCGCGTCAAGACAAATTTTGCTTTTGCTTATCCCCGCTTTCAAAGCTACGTCAAGCTGCCTTTCAAAAAAATCGTCGATATCTTCAAACAAATTGTTGTATTCGACGCCGTTTTGATTGTGCATAATGCATACGTTTGCGTCGTACTCAGCGACGACTTCCGCCATACCTTTATGCATAAGCCCCCATATATCGTTTATCATATCCGCCCCACAACCGAGAGCATATCTTGCCACTTCGGGTTTATCGGTATCAACCGAAATGGGAATATCGAATTTTTCAACAATTTCTTTGAGCGGAGCCAACCTTCTTATCTCCTCTTCGGCAGAAACAACTTCATGCCCCGGTCTCGACGACATAGCGCCTATATCTATTATTTCCGCTCCGTTTCTTATCGCTTTATCGATAACGTCAATTACGTCCTCGTTTTTCACTCTGCTACCGGCAAATAAACTGTCCGGCGTGAGATTCACAATCGCCATTATATGCGAGCCTTTTGAAAAATCTATTCCCTTAATTACCATTTTTCGCTCCTGAAAATTTTCCGTTTATTGCATTGCTTACCGTAAGTAAATTTTAAAACGGCAACGTTATTATTCAAGTTTTATTAACTCATTTGGTTGATTTGTTTTATTATTGACGTCGATTCATAACGTTCAGATATTAAAATTAAAACCGCAATAAATTAAAACAAAAGCTTAGCCGTTAAATCAAATACTATTGCTCATCAGTTGATTTGTTTTATTATTAACGTCAATTCATTTACGTTCAGATATTAAAATTAAAACCGCAATAAATTAAAGCAAAAGATTATTTGACAACCAAAGCTAAAACCGTATTTTTCAAATCGTTCGGGATATCTCCTCTGATAGAATACGTCATAACTTTCGTTCCCGCTTTTTTGATACCTCTCGAGGTCATGCAGGTATGTTCTCCTTCGCAAACCACCATAACCCCCTTAGCATTGAGATTTCTATAAACCGCCTCACAGATCTGGTCGGTCATTCTCTCCTGAAGCTGTAACCTTTTTGCATATATCTCAACGGTACGGGCAAGTTTTGACAAACCTACGACTTTTCCGTTTGGAATATAAGCTATTGCAATCTTGCCGAAAAACGGCATAAGATGATGTTCGCAAGTCGAAGAAAAAGTTATATCTTTTTCCAAAACGAGTTCGCCGCTCGGAGAATCGAAAGTTTTAGAAAGCGGCACGTCCGCATTCTGCCCGTAACCGGAAAGGATTTCTTCATACGCCCTCGCTACTCGTTCGGGAGTTTCTTTAAGACCTTCACGGTTTATATCTTCGCCTATTGCTTCAATAAGCATTTTGACAGCTTTCTCTATTTTATTTTTGTCCATCATAGTTTTCAATCACACTCCTTGCATTGCGTAACACAGAAAGCGTTCCGCATACCACGACCGTTTTGTATTTCTTTGCCATATTTAATATGCTTCCTTCAAGGCTATCGCCTATCGAGGCATGACAATAATCTTTTGCAGTTTCATACAGTTTTACTTTATCCAACGCCCTGTCGCCTTCGGCATTTATGGCCGTTATCTCGTCAAAACACGTTGCAAAGGTTTTAACGGTTGTGACGTAGTCTTTATCGGCAAAAGTTGCAACCACACCGCCCACTTTTTCGTTTTTAAAATATTTTTTAACGGTTTCTGAAAGGGCAACGGCTCCGTCGGCGTTATGAGCTCCGTCAAGCACAAAAACGTTGCCGCCGCGTTTAAACACTTCGAATCTTCCGTGCCAGACGGTCTCTATAAGTCCGCGGTGTATTGCGTCTTTACTTATAAACACTCCGTTGTCATTTAGTACTTTTGCGGCAAGTACGGCAAGCGATGCGTTCTGAATCTGATGGTCGCCGATAAGTCTTATGAAATAGTCTTCGTTTTCGAACTCGAACAGTTGCCCGTCAAGAGAATACTCTTTTCCTTTAAAACCCGTTGCAAAGTACGTCATGAGATGATTTACAAATAGCGGCATTATCTCTTTCTTTTGCATAACCGTACAAAGCGGGCAACCGTCGGCGATAGCTAATTTCTCTTTTGCAATTTGCTCTAAAGAATTGCCTAAAATCTGCATATGGTCAAACCCTATTTCGGTTATCACTGCAAGCAGTTTGTTTTTTATTACGTTTGTTGCGTCAAGCCTTCCGCCTAACCCTGTTTCTATCACGCACAAGTCGCAACGATTTTTAAAAAAATACATAAACGCCACGGCGGTTTCTATCTCGAAAGCCGTTGGTTCTATTCCGCATTCGGATAATTCGTCCGCAGCTTTTTTAACGACTCCGAACAATTCGGCAAGCTCGTCGTTTTCAATATTATTGCCGTTAATCATAAATCTCTCGTTGTATGAAAACACGGAAGGCGAAGCGTAACTTCCCACTTTATAATCTGCGCACCGCAAAATTGAGGACAAATATGCAAGCGTAGACCCTTTTCCGTTAGTACCCGCTATGTGAACAAATTGAAGTTCTTTTTCGGGATTTCCCAATTTATCGAGAAGTTTACGCATCGTATCGAGACCATATTTGCTTCCGAATTTGCTTTTTTTAGTTATATATTCTACCGCTTCATTGTAATTCATAACTGCCTCGCTACTATTTTATCACAAACTTTGTATTAAGCAAACGATTGCAAGACAATTTGAAACAGTTATCGAAAATTATGCCGAATCTATACGACTTTATCGGTTAAAACGTCTTTAATAAATATCTTTTTGTAACGTTTAAAAAAGGCGATAGCTTTAAATACGCACGTTAAAAACAAAACGCGACAAATTGTTTGCTATGCAAATTTATAATTGCATAATGTTTATATGTGTGTTAAAATTTTTCTATAATTATATACAAAGGTATAGGAATAAAAAGTGTCGTTTTCAATTTCAGCAGTCGATACAAACAATCCGTGGATGTATTTATTATACGGTATTATTATTGCGTTCGTGTTGACTCAATCAATCGTTTATTTGGTTAAATCGTTAAGAAGAGCAAAACAAATCAATATGGATATGGGCAAATTAAGAAAGGTCGTCTCTTCTTCGATTATGTTTTCCATATTACCGTCTATCGGCATATTTATAGGAATAGTCACGCTTGTCGGAGCTATCGGCATCGCCTTGCCTGCAATAAGGCTTTCTATAATCGGCGCACTTCAATATGAAACTTTGGTAGTTGATACGGTTGCAAATCAATTTACCGGTTCGAGCAACGGAATTGCTTCGATTATCGGAAATATCGATGCAAGTACGTTTGTTACGATTGCCGCAGTTATGACCGTAGCCATAATTTGGGGGCCCCTTTTCTGTCTCTTCTGTTACCGCCGCCTTCAACCGAAAATGCTGACTCTCGCTTCCAAAACGACGGGAAAAGACGATTCGATTTTCGGAGCGGTATTCGTCGGTATGGTTTTAGCTTACATCTCGGTTGCAATCGGTCAATTTACGGGAGCCGCCACAAACGTTGCAAGTTATTACAACCTTATTGCCGTCTTGATTTCTGCCGGACTGATGTTCGTTTTCGATATACTCATTACCCGTTGCAATCAGAAATGGCTCGAAAACTTTTCGCTCGCCCTTGCTATGATTGCCGGAATGGGCGTCGTTGCAATCATAAGTTATTTTAACCCCGACGCCTACGCTGCACTTAAAAATGCCGCAATAGGTATTATTTCTTAGTTTTAAAGGTGACGAAATGAAGAAAAATCAAAACTTTTTAACAGCCACTTGCGACGTCAACGTTGCAAGTCAGATGATAAACAAAAACCTGCATAAACAAGGACAAATCTGGACGGCAATCGCCTTAATCGTGATGTGTATGGTGCCGGTCGGAATGTCTATTATATATAAAACCACGCTGAACTGGAAATTGTTTTTTACTTGCGTAGGACTTTTGATTTATTACCTTCCTATGGGCATTGGAGAAGTTTTTACGTATAGCTATATGCTCGGCGTAAACGGAACCTACTTAGCTTTTGTAACCGGAAATTTATCGAACCTTAAAATACCTTGCGTTGTCAATGCGGTAAACATTGTAGGAACTAAAGTCGGCACGGAAGAACACGAAATTGCCTGTACCGTTTCCATTGCGGTATCTTCGATAGTCACCGTCGTTGTTATTTTGATAGGCGTAATCGCTCTCGCTTTTTCCGGATTGGGCGATTGGCTCAATTCAGCACAAGCCGCTTTCTTAACGCCTGCGTTCGGAACGGTTGCCTTTGCCCTTTTCGGAGCATTAGGCGGTAAATATCTCGTTAAATATCCGAAAATTGCAATCTTTCCGTTTATCATTATGGTAGCTCTCACGGTTACTTTCAACCTTATCGGTAAAGGCGGCATGGCTCAGCCGGCGACCTTCATCTTCGTAGGCGTAGTCCTTTGTTTCATAAGTGCAGTCGTTTGGCAAAAACGCGACGCAAAGAAAAAAGCTAAGCAAGAACTTATAAATCTTGCCGCAGCTGAAAGTTTGAAAGACTCGGCTTCGTCCGAAACCGTATCTTCGAATGAATCGTCGGCTACGGCAAATATGTCGGCAACTGAAGAAACAGCCGAAAACAATCAATCTGAAACCGATTGATAATCTAAACGCTTACAGTCGCTTCGAATCGGTCTAAGAGTTAAAAAACAAAACAACGTAGCTAAACGACTAACAACAGTAAGTCTTTAGCGTAGATAATGAAAGCGTAGACTTAGGAGATTAAAATGGAAAATATCATTGATATCAAAAATCTCGACAAAAATTTCGGTGACGTGCATGCGGTAAACAACCTTTCGTTTCACGTCAAAAAAGGCGAATTGTTCGCTTTTTTGGGCGTAAACGGCGCAGGCAAATCTACCACTATTTCTATTATGTGCGGAACTCAGATTAAAGACGGCGGCACAGTGCTTATCGATGGTAAGGACGTCGAAAAGGATATGAAAGGCATAACCGAAGAACTCGGCGTCGTATTTCAAAATTCCGTACTGGACAACGTGCTTAACGTCCGCGACAATCTTTTGTCAAGAGCCAGCCTTTACGGCATTTACGGCAAAAAAGCAAATGACAGAATCGCAGAGCTTGCCGAGCTTCTCGACTTTAAAGACCTATTAAAGAGAACGGTAGGAAAGCTTTCGGGCGGTCAGAAACGACGTATCGACGTTGCAAGAGCAATATTACATAAGCCGAAAATTTTGATTCTCGACGAACCTACCACGGGACTTGACCCACAAACGAGAAAGATTCTTTGGGAAGTCATCGATAACTATCGTAAAACGGAAAATATGACTGTATTTTTGACTACTCACTATATGGAAGAGGCGGCAGACGCAGACTACGTCGTCATATTGGACAGCGGTAAAATTTCTGCGGAAGGCACGCCGCTCGAACTCAAAAACAAATATACGGGCGACTTCGTAACCGTCTACAACGTTGACGAAGAAAAAGTCAAAGCGCTCGGTTTGTCTTATGAAAAAATAAGGGACGCTTTCAGAATCGCCGTCAAAAACACGGTCGAAGCAAGAGAACTTGTCACAAAACACAAGGATTTGTTTAGCGACTTTGAAATAACAAAGGGCAAAATGGACGACGTATTTTTGTCTGTCACGGGCAAAAAACTCGAAGGAGGCAATTTATGAAAACTTTTTGGTCTTTAACAGTCAGAAACATCAAAATGTTCTTCAAGGATAAAGGAATGTTTTTTGCGTCATTGATTGCCCCGATAATATTGTTACTACTCTACGCAACGTTCCTTGCAAAAGTATTCCGCGACAGTTTCAGCAATGCCCTGCCTGACGGAGTTCAGGTTTCGGACGCAATTATAAACGGCACGGTCGGCGGCGAGCTTTTCTCGTCAATACTTGCGGTTTGTTGCGTAACCGTTGCCTTCTGCTCTAACCTTCTTATGGTTCAAGACAGAGTAAACGGCTCGAACAAGGACTTTCTTATTACGCCGACAAAGAAATCGACGATCGCTATTGCTTACTATGTCGGTTCGTTTCTTACAACGCTTATAATAACTCTCACCGCAATGTTCGCTTGCTTTATATACCTTGCAATAGTAGGCTGGTATTTGTCTTTCGGTGACGTTATGCTAATAACGGTCGACGTAGTATTGCTTACTATGTTCGGCGTTGCGCTATCGTCAATAGTGAACGTTTTTCTTTCTACAAACGGACAAGCATCGGCAGTAGGCACGGTAGTTTCCGCGGCATACGGCTTTATTTGCGGCGCATATATGCCTATTTCAAGTTTCGGCACGGGACTTCAAAAATTCCTTTCGTTGCTACCGGGCACATACGGTACTTCGCTTATAAGAAATCACGCTTTAAACGGTGTGTATCGCGAAATGGCGGATAAAGGCTTTCCGACCGAAGTCATCGAAAGCATAAAGGACAGCGTAGACTGCAATCTTTATTTCTTCGGGCATAAGGTCGAAATCTGGACAATGTATCTTGTTCTGATTTTGACGATTATCGTTTTAATCGGAATTTACGTTTTAATCAACGTATTGCTTAAAGGCAAAGCCCCGCAGATTCATTTCAAAAAGTCACGCAAAGTGCAAGCGGCGGCGACAAATGCGTCGGAAAGTTCAATCGGACTTAACGCAACAAACAGCATTGCCGACGAAAAAACCGAAACGGCGGAAAATTTAAAAACAACCGAATCTGCAGAAACAAAAGCGGAAGAAAAAACCGAAGAAACGGCTAAGTAATAGTTATAGTTCGATTTACGTTCTGTATAAAACTATATCAAAACGTATCTATATAAAAACGGAAACGACTTTTAATTAAAGGAGTTTCCGTTTTTAAAGAAGGCATTTTATCAAACGATAAAATGCCTTTTTATAACAAAAATGTAATAATGTTTCACTAATTAATAACGCTTCACTAAACTTTGACTAAAACTTTTGTCTATCAGTCAAACTTGATTGCCTTAAGTTTATCGTTACATTCTTTTACCATATCGACAGGAAATTTAATTTCCTTGCGGTCGTACGTTATAAGTCCGTTTATCTCTTCCTCGACGTCGCTCACCTGCGTATAAACGCTTGCCGCAAAACCTTTTTTAGCCTGCTTGTAAAGCGTTTTTTCAAACAAATTCTTAAACGCTTTGGCTAACGACTTATCGCTGTTATAAATTCTGTATCCAAACGATTTATTAGGACTGAATACGTGTCCCGGCTTTTTATGGCTGTAACCGCCAAACTCAGACAAAACGACAACCCTTTCGTCTTTTGGCGCTTTTACCGGAGTAAAATAAATGTGAAGGCTCTTTAAGTCGCTCGTCTTTTTACCCTGGTCGTGCCAGCCGCTGACGGAATCGATAATTCTCGTGCTGTCATAGCCTTTAAGAATTTCGGTGGCTTTCACGCTTTCAAACTGTCCCCAACCTTCGTTGAACGGCACCCACGTACCAAGAGAGACTGTATTTTTAAGATAATTGAACGTTACGTCAAGTTCTTCATAATACTCTTTGCGGCTTTCTGCGTTTGCTCTGCCGAAACGCTTATAATTCTTTTCGGTATCCTTTAAATGGAATCCTAAGAACGGAAGCAAACCTATAACCGAAAATTTATATTTTTCGCCGCCCGAAACCATATCCTGCCAAACAATCATTCCCAATCTGTCGCAGTGATAATACCAACGAAGCGGTTCGATTTTGATATGCTTACGAAGCATATTAAATCCCATATCTTTCATAAGTTTTATATCGTATTCCATAGCGGAATCGGTTGGCGGCGTAAGCATTCCGTCCGACCAATAGCCTTGATCGAGCAACCCCGTCTGATAATAAATCTTGTTGTTTAAAGCGAGACGTTTCTTGCCCTTTGCGTCTTTCATTATTGAAAACTTTCTCATGCCGAAATACGATTTTACGACGTCGTCTCCCACCTTAATTTCAAGGTCGTAAAGTTTCGGATTTTCAGGCGACCAAAGCTCATAGTCTTTGAGAGAAATTTCCGCAACGCCGTCGGACGTTTTACCTTCTGCGATTACCTTATCGCCGTCTAAAACTTTTATCGACGCCTCTGAATCGGCAACCGTCTTTATCGTAACGATGTTTTTGTCGATATCGGGAATAACGGTCATATCTTTAAGATAAACGGAAGGTACGCTTTCAAGCCATACGGTTTGCCATATACCCGATTGCGGAGTGTACCATATTCCGCCGTTCTTTAAAGCCTGCTTCGCTCTTGTGTGATAACTCGTGTCCGTAGGATCCGTCACGACAACCGATATTACGTTTTTGCCTTCTTTTATAGCGTCCGTTACGTCAAGCGTAAAAGGCGTATATCCGCCCTTATGAGAACCGACTTCTTTGTCGTTCACTTTTACGTGACATTCAAAGTCGACGGCTCCGAAATGTAACAACGTTTTTGCTTTGACGAAACCTTTTTGAGCGTCGAATTCTCTTTCATAATACAATACGTCGTCAGGTTGAGCGACAACTGCGTCCAAACCCGAAAGCAAAGATTCAGGCGAAAACGGAACGAGAATTTCTTTGTCATATCCTTTAAATTCACTGCTCGCTTTTTGCATTGCGAACTTCCATTTGCCGTTAAGATTTATATAACTGTTTCTTTCAAACTGAGGGCGAGGATATTCGCTGAGAGGGACGTCCCCTACTTCATCGAAAAATTTCGATTGAAGCCTTACTCTCACGTTTTTAGATTTACTTTTGATTTCTTCTTGCGTCGATAAAACTTTTTTGCTCATCTTATTCTCCCTTAACTTTTATGTATATCATTTTATCATATAAACTTTTTATGTGCAATATATTTTGAAAAATCGGCTTTACAAATAAAGCGGCTTAATGTATACTTATCTAAGAGGTGAAAATAATGAAATTTATTATTGCATCAGATTTGCACGGAAGCGCAACAAGTGCAAAGCGTATCATCGAAATTGCAAACGGTCAACCTTTAATTTTGCTTGGCGATATATACAACCACGGTCCTAGAAATCCGTTGCCTGACGGTTATGCTCCTATGAAAGTTGCCGAACTTCTCAATGCGTATAAAGGCAAGCTCATCGTCATAAAAGGAAATTGCGACAGCGAAGTCGACCAGATGATTTCCAATTTCACTTTCCAAGATTATCACGAAATAGTTACAAACCGTTCGTTCTTTTTCTCGCACGGTCATAAATTCAATATGGATACTCCGCCGGCACACCTTAAAAAAGGCGACGTATGTTTTTACGGACACTTGCACTATCCTTTTATAAAAGAAGTAAACGGCGTATATTTCATAAATAGCGGTTCTTGTTCGCTCCCTGTAAACGACAGCCCGCTTTCATACATCATTTTGGATACTGCGGCAGATTGCATTACAATCTACGACTTTGACGGCAACGTGATAGATCAACTTGATTTTAAAAACGCCGATAAATAATTTACGCTTATCCAAAACCTTTGTTATATCTAAATTTAAACCGCACTATACTGCCTGCCTTGTTAGCGCATAAGCGGTATAAACGTTTTAACAAAGCGATTCGGTTTTAAATGCTATTTGATAATAACGGCTTTTGCCGATATTATAAAATTTAATAAACGCTGGGGGTGACGGCATGCCGTCTGAGATTAAACCCTTTGAACTTGATTGAGTTGGAACTCACGAAAGGAAGCATTCAGTCCTCGATGGTTTTCCACGAGGGCTTTTCTTTTTACAACCAGCGGAAGGAGAAAAAATGGACTTAAAAAATTTTAAGTCGCTATCAATCTTTGACAAATCGGCAACAATTGCCTTTTTCGTCACTATCTTTTTTGCAATTGTTATAATTGCAATTTTAGCCGTTTGCAAAAAACGCAACACGACGGACAAAGTCAGACCGTACGTCGGCGGTTTCGTATTCGGTTACAGCCTATCCGTAATCTTGCTATTGGGATTTTTAAAACTCGACGAATACTCGGCTGCGGGCTATATTGAAAAGAACAGTTTCTATCCTGTTTTAGCCTTTGTATTGACTATTCTCGTTTTGGCTGTCGCCGCAATAATCGTATTGCTGTTCAAGCGTGAAAAATTCCCGCTCTTTGCAAAAATAGCAAGCGGCATCGTCATAGCGTTTGCCGTGGCTCTTATAATCGCTATGGGCGTTATAAACAACAGCATGACTCTTAGTGCCGCCGACAACGCAATGCTTTATATATTCACTATAATCATTGTTGCGGCAATCGTTTTACTTGCAATTTTCTGCGGAAAGAAAGAGGACGCCAGACTGCACACAAAATCAATCGTTTACGCTTCCCTTTCGATTGCCCTGTCGTTTGCACTTTCATACGTCAGATTTTTTGAAATGCCAAGCGGCGGCTCAATCACTTTAGCAAGCATACTTCCGCTTATGATTTATTCTTATATGTTCGGAATACGTCGCGGAATCGTTGCGGGAGTAATATACGGATTCTTGCAGTTTATTCAAGCTCCGTGGCTTTATCACCCTGTCCAGTTCTTGCTCGATTATCCTATCGCATTTTCGGCAATCGGACTTAGCGGTCTTTTCAAAGAAGTCGGGCTTTTCAAAAACAAACCTATCGTCAACTTCTTGCTCGGCGGACTTCTTGCGGCAATTTTGCGTTATTTCTCACACGTAATAAGCGGCGTATTTATCTTCGGAAGCGGCGACCCTAACTATACGGCTGTCGCCTGGAGTTTCCTTTACAACTCGTTTGTATTTGCCGACCTTGCAATCGCACTTGTCGCCGGCTCGCTTATGTTTGCCTCAAAAGAATTCGTCAAACGTCTCGACGTCAGTCTGCCTGTCGCAAACAAGGACGTAAAAGCAGACGACGAAACGGAAGAAACGGTTGAAACAGTCAATGCGGAAACCGACGAAACCAAAGCGGAAACCAAAGTTGAAGTCGAAAATACGACAACCGAAAATTAACTCGAAAAATATTAAACAATCATTATGCGGCTCGACCAAATTTAATAAAATTAAATAAACCTCGTCAATAGTCGTTTTGCTGACATTGCAAGTTTTTAAACGTTGAAAAAACGGCGTTAATAGCGTTTTAAATATTTAACGTTGCAATTAAGCTGATACCGTTTAATAATAGTAAAGTACGTTTGCGTTTTAATAAGCAACGTTACAATAAAAAAGGGACTGAGTCAGTCCCTTTTTTATTGTAACTTTTTATAAAACAATTCAATTAAAACAGTTTATCTTAATTATCTATTTTATCTCAA
>CAMGKS010000006.1 GCA_946056785.1 uncultured Clostridia bacterium | reverse complement strand
CAAAGTTAAGGTAGAAAAGGTTAATACAGTAAACTACGACGGCAAAGTAAAAAGAATGGGCCGTCACGAAGGAAGAACAGCTTCTTATAAGAAAGCAATTGTTCAACTCACTAAAGAGTCAAAGGCAATTGAATTCTTCGAGAGCTTGTCATAAGGAGGCATCAAATGGCTATCAAGAAATATAAACCAACTTCTCCGGGTCGCCGTTTTATGACCGTTTCGGAATTCAATGAAATAACTTCGACAAATCCAGAGCGTTCATTGCTTGCGGTCAAGAAAAAGACGGGCGGTAGAAACTCGTACGGAAGAATTACGGTAAGACACATCGGCGGAGGAAACCGCATTAAATACCGTATCATCGATTTTAAACGCAATAAAGACGGTATACCTGCAAAAGTAGCGTCAATTCAATATGATCCGAACCGTTCAGCAAATATCGCATTGCTTAACTATGCGGACGGCGAAAAGCGTTATATACTTGCTCCGTTGGGACTTAGCGTAGGCGACGTCGTACTCAGCGGCAAGGACGCAGATATAAAAGTCGGAAACACTCTTCCGCTTGAAAATATCCCTGTCGGTACAATGGTTCACAACGTAGAGCTTCATCCTAACAAAGGCGGACAGCTTGTACGTTCGGCGGGAAATGCGGCTCAGCTTATGGCTAAGGAAGGCAGATACGCAACGTTGAGACTTCCGAGCGGCGAAATGAGATACGTTCTCATCGGTTGCAGAGCGACGATCGGTCAGGTCGGAAACGTAGACCACGAAATCGTTTCGGTAGGTAAAGCAGGAAAGACCCGTCATATGGGCGTTCGTCCTTCCGTTCGAGGCGTTGTTATGAACCCTAACGACCACCCGCACGGCGGTGGTGAAGGTAAATCGCCTATCGGTAAACCGTCACCTGTTACCCCTTGGGGTAAACCGACTCTCGGTTATAAGACCAGAAAGAAGAAGAATACGACTGATAAATTTATTATCAAGCGTTGCAACTAGGAGATAGAAAAATGAGTAGAAGTTTGAAAAAAGCTCCTTTCGTTGACGAAAGGTTATTAAAAAGAATAAAGGCTATGAACGAAAGCGGCGAAAAACGCCCTGTCAAAACATGGTCTCGCTCATCAACAATATATCCTGATATGGTAGAACACACGATTGCCGTTCACAATGGACGCACGCACGTACCTGTTTATATCACAAGCGAAATGGTTGGTTATAAACTCGGCGAATTTGCTCCGACAAGAACCTTTAAAGGTCATGCCGGTGAAAAAACAACGGGTAGAAAGTAGGAGGAGTTATGGCAACGAGAACTAAGCAAAAAACATTGCAAAGACACGCTACTGCGGATAATCGTCCTAACGCTACCGCAAAGTTCCAAAGAATTTCGGCATTCAAAGTTAGAATCGTGCTCGATATCATCAGAGGAAAGAGCGTAAACGAAGCACTTGCCATTTTGGATAACACTCCAAAGGCTGCAAGCGAAATCTTGAAGAAACTCGTAAATTCGGCTGCCGCTAACGCAGAAAACAACATGAATATGTCTCGTAACGATTTAATCGTTGCCGAGTGTTATGCAAACGAAGGACCGACGCTTAAAAGAATTCGTGCAAGAGCGAAGGGCAGAGCTTTCAGAATCAACAAACGCACATCTCACATAACAGTCGTCTTGGACGCTGCATCAAATAATTAGGAGGAAGGATAGAATGGGACAAAAAGTCGACCCGAACGGATTAAGACGTGGCGTCAACAAAAATTGGGAAAGCCATTGGTACGCTGACAAAAAAACTTTTGCCGATAACATCGCAGAAGATAACAAAATTAGAACCTTCCTCAAAAAGAAGTTTTATAAAAACAGAATTTCGAAAATTGAAATCGAAAGAGCTGCCGACAGACTTAAAGTCAATATTCATACCGCTCAACCTGCAGTACTTATCGGTAAGGCAGGCGCAGGCGTAGAAGAAATCAAAAAGTCTGTTGCAAAGATTTGCCCGACAAAACAAATCAGCATCAACATCATCGAAGTTAAACGTGCAGATGCCGACGCAACTCTTCTTGCAGAATGGATTGCGGAACAACTTGAAGCAAGAGGTTCTTTCCGCCGTTGCATGAAGCAAGCAATAGCAAGAGCTATGAAGAGCGGCGTAAAGGGAGTTAAAACCAGTGTGTCAGGAAGACTTGACGGTGCTGAAATCGCAAGATCCGAAATGTATAAAGAAGGTTCGATTCCGCTTCAAAAGATTCGTGCCGATATCGATTACGGCTTTGCTACCGCTCACACAATGTATGGTGCAATCGGCGTAAAATGCTGGATTTACAAGGGCGATATCTTAGGTCAGAAGAATTTAACGAATGAAGGAGGAAACGCTCAATGTTAATGCCAAAGAGAGTTAAGCGTCGTCGTCAGTTCCGCGGAAGAATGAAAGGTGACGCTCATAAAGGTAATATGATAGCATACGGTGAATACGGCATTATGGCTTTGGAGCCAAGCTGGATTACCTCCAATCAGATAGAAGCTGCTCGTGTAGCCATGACAAGATATATTCGTCGTGGCGGACAGGTTTGGGTTGATATATTCCCTCATAAGCCTGTAACAAAGAAACCTGCCGAAACTCGTATGGGTAGCGGTAAAGGTTCACCTGAATACTGGGTAGCAGTTGTTAAGCCGGGCCGCATTATGTTTGAAATTGCAGGCGTGGCTGAAGAAGTAGCAAGAGAGGCTTTAAGACTTGCGGCACACAAACTTCCTGTTAAGTGTAAGATTGTCAGCCGTGCAGATTTAGCCGAAGGCGGTGAAGAATGAAAGCAAAGCAAGTATTTGAAATGACAGACGTTGAACTCGCTAACAAACTCAACGAGTTGAAGTCGGAATTGTTTTTCTTGAGATTTAAACACGCAACTAATCAGCTTTCAAACCCTAAGGTTTTAACTGAAACAAGACGTGATATAGCCCGCATAAAGACGGTTATCCGTCAAAGAGAAATCAGCCGTAAAAACGGTGAGAAGTAAGCGGGAGGTAGAAGATGGAAAACGAAGAAAGAAATTTAAGAAAGACTAGAGTCGGTGTGGTTGTTTCCAACAAAATGGATAAAACCGTTGTTGTTGCTATCAAAGAAAGAATTAACCACCCTCTCTATAAAAAGACAGTCAATCGTACGAAGAAGCTTAAAGCTCACGATGAGAAAAATGAATGTGGTATCGGCGATAAAGTTATGGTAGCCGAAACTCGTCCGCTTTCTAAGGACAAGCATTGGAGACTTGTTCAAATCGTTGAGAAGGCTAAGTAGGAGGGCGATATGATACAACCACAAACCATATTAAAAGTCGCAGACAATAGCGGCGCAAAAGAAATTATGTGTATCAGAGTTTTAGGCGGTTCTTTCCGCAGAAGCGGTAACATCGGTGATACAATCGTAGCTTCTGTTAAAACTGCTATCCCTGGTGGCGGTAAAGTCAAAAAGGGTGACGTAGTTAAGGCGGTTATCGTCAGAAGCCATTATGGAGTCAGACGTGAAGACGGCAGTCACATCAAATTTGATGACAATGCGGCAGTCATTATAGATAACCAAAAGCAACCGGTTGGTTCTCGTGTATTCGGACCTATTGCAAGAGAATTGCGTGAAAAGAGTTTCGACAAGATTTGTTCTCTTGCTGAAGAAGTTCTTTAGGAGGCAATAATGGCTAGTTTGAATGTTAAAAAAGGCGATAACGTAATGGTAATCACCGGAAAAGATAAAGGCAAAAGCGGCAAGGTTTTAAAAGTCGATACCGCAAAAGGCCGTATCTACGTTGAAGGTGTAAACATTGTTTCAAAAAGTAAAAAGCCGACAAGTGCTCAGGATAAAGGCGGCATTTTGAAAAAGGAAGGCAAAATCGACGCGTCTAACGTTATGATTATTTGTCCTACCTGCAAAGAAGTCGTAAGAGTCCGTCACGCAGACGCACCTGCCGGAAGCGTTCAGAAATCAATCAGAGTATGTGCAAAATGCGGTGCTTCGCTTGACGACAAGAAGGCTGCTAAAAAGGTTGCTGCAAAGAAAGCTCCTGCTAAAAAGGCAACGGCTCCGGCAGCTGACGTAGCTGAAGTAAAAGAAGAAACCGCAGCAGCAGAAGTAAAGGCAACGGCAGAAACGACTGAAAAGGCTCCTGCTAAAAAAGCCCCTGCAAAAACAGCGGCTCCTAAGACGGCAGAAGCAAAAGCCGAAGTAAAAGAAACCGAACCTGCAAAGAAAGCCGCTCCTAAAGCAGCAGCTGCAAAAACAACGGCTACTAAGGCGACGGCGACTAAGGCAACAGCCGAAAATGCTGAACCTGCTAAAAAAGCACCTGCAAAGAAAGCCGCAAGCAGTGAAGGCGAAAAAGCTCCTGCAAAAAAGACGACTGCAACTAAAACGGCAGCGGCAGACGGAGAAAAGGCACCTGCTAAAAAGGCTACAACAACTAAATCTGCAACAGCAGAAAAGACGACCGAAGCTAAAAAAGCTCCTGCAAAAAAAGCAGTTGCAAAAGCTGACGGCGAAGATAAATAGTACGGAGGTATTATCGTGGCAGAAAAGAAAAATCAGGTTGCTAAAGCAACTGCAACCGATAAGGCGAACGCAGACAGATACAGACTTAAAAAGGTTTATGCCGAGAGTGCTGTTCCTGCATTAAAAAAGGCTTTCGCCTATGAAAATGTCAACCAAATTCCTCGTCTTGAGAAAATCGTTCTCAATATGGGTTTCGGCGACGTGAAAGATGACAGCAAGAGCTTGAATGCTGCTGTTGAAGAGTTAAAGTTAATTGCCGGTCAAAAGCCTATTGTAACAAAGGCAAAGAAAAGCGTTGCAAACTTCAAACTCAGAGAAGGAATGAACATCGGTGCAAAAGTTACTCTCAGAGGTAACAGAATGTATGATTTCCTCGATAAATTCATATCTATTGCACTTCCTCGTGTTCGTGACTTCCGTGGTGTGTCCGCCAAATCATTTGATGGTAGAGGAAACTATGCTATCGGTGTTAAAGACCATTTGATTTTCCCTGAAATCTCATACGAACAAACTCAAAAATCAAGAGGATTTGACATTTGTATAGTTACAACCGCAAAAACGGACGAAGAGGCAAGAGAATTGTTAAAACAACTCGGTATGCCTTTTGCGAAGTAAGGAGAATTAAAAATGGCAAAGAAATCAATGATAAACAAACAGCAAAGACCACAGAAATTCTCAACTCGTGAATATACAAGATGTCGTATTTGCGGCAGACCTCACGCAGTTTTGAAGAAATATGGCATATGCAGAGTATGCTTCAGGGAACTTGCCTACAGAGGTCAGATCCCTGGTGTAAGAAAGTCAAGCTGGTAAGGAGGTTAAAATGGTATTCACAGACCCTATCGCAGACATGTTGACAAGAATCAGAAACGCTCAAACTGCAAAGCATGAAACCGTAACTGTTCCGAGCTCAAAAGAAAAACTTGCTATCGCTGAAATACTTTTAAAAGAAGGTTATATCAAAAACTTCGAAATTATAGAAAAGGACGTTCAGAACGATATTAAGATTACTTTAAAATATGTCGGTAAATACGAAAAAGTCATCAACGGTTTGAAGCGTGTATCAACACCCGGCTTGAGAATTTATGCGGGTGCAAACGAGCTTCCGAAAGTTCTTAACGGACTCGGAATCGCTATCCTTTCTACTTCGCAAGGTATCATCACCGACAAAGTAGCAAGAGAAAAACACATCGGCGGCGAAGTTCTCGCCTACGTGTGGTAAGGAGGTAGGATATGTCACGTATTGGTAGAGCTCCTATCGAAATTCCTGCAAACGTTACGTTTGAAAACAAAGACAATCTTATTACGGTTAAAGGTCCTCTCGGAACTTTGACTCAAGAAGTCGATAAATCTATAACCGTTAAAAGCGAAAACGGAAAAATTCTCGTTGAAAGACACAGCGATGATAAAGACCACCGTGCTCTTCACGGATTGTATCGTGCAATCATAAACAATATGGTTAAAGGCGTTACAACAGGTTTTGAAAAATCTTTGCTTGTAAACGGCGTCGGTTATAAATGTGCGGTTGCCGGAAACAAACTTACGATGAATATAGGTTTTTCGCATCCGGTTGAAGTCGTAGCTCCTGAAGGCATAAAGTTTGAATTGCCTAGCCCGCTTGAAATAGTGGTTAAGGGAATTGACAAACAGAAAGTCGGTCAAGTTGCGGCGTCGATAAGAGAAATTAAGAAAGTCGAGCCGTATCACGGATATGGTATTCAATATAAAGACGAAGTCGTTATCCGCAAAGTCGGTAAGGCTGCTGGTAAATAAGAGGTGAGACTATGATAAATAAGAAAGATAAAAATGCAGACAGACTGATTCGTCATAAGCGCGTCAGAAAGTCGGTAAACGGCACCTCGGAAAGACCTCGTCTCAGCGTATACAGAAGTGCAAATCATATTTATGCTCAGGTTATTGACGACATAAAGGGAGTGACTTTGGTATCTTCTTCTACGCTTGTTAAAGAGATTGCCGCAAAAGCCGATAAAGTTACAAAGATCGAAGCGGCAAAGCTCGTTGGTGCCGACGTCGCTAAAAAAGCTATGGCAAAAGGTATAGAAGCAGTCGTTTTCGATAGAGGCGGTTATATCTATACAGGTAGAGTTGAAGCTTTGGCAGACGCTGCCAGAGAAGTCGGACTCAAATTTTAGGAGGAAATATGGCAAAGCGTGAAGAAAGAACAAATAGAGAACAAAATGACGGTATCTCCAAAAAACTCATTGCTCTTAACCGTGTTACAAAGGTTGTAAAAGGCGGTAGAACAATGCGTTTCAGCGCTCTTGTTGTAGTCGGCGATGAAAAGGGCTCGGTCGGTCTCGGAATGGGAAAGGCTGCTGAAGTTCCTGACGCTATTGAAAAGGCAACGCAAAGTGCAAAGCGCGCTATGAAACCGATTGCTCTTAAAGACACAACTATTCCTCATGAAATAATCGGAAAGTTCGGCAGAGGTCAGGTCAGACTTCTTCCTGCCGAACCTGGTACCGGCGTTATCGCAGGTGGTCCTGTACGTGCGGTTTTGGAAGTAACGGGAATCAAAGACATCAGAACGAAGTCTCTTGGTTCAAACAATCCTATTAACTGTGCTAAGGCTACAATCGAAGGTCTTATGGGACTCAGAGATGCAAAACAGGTTGCAGCTCTCCGTGGAATATCTCCGGAAGAACTCTAAGGAGGAATTATGGCAACGAAGAAAGTTAAACAAATAAAAGTAACTCTTGTTAAAAGCACTATCGGTTGTGTAAAAAATCAAAAAGCTAACGTTGAGGCATTGGGTCTCGGTAAAGTCGGAAGCTCGAGAATACATAACGATGACGCCGTTACGAGAGGAATGATAGGCAAAGTTTCTCACCTTGTTAAGGTTGAGGAAATCTAAGGAGGGCAGAATGTATATTCAAGAATTAAAAAGCGCAGAAGGCGCAACTAAAGCCCCTAAAAGAGTTGGACGCGGTATCGGCAGCGGAACCGGCAAGACTTCAACCCGTGGTCACAAAGGTCAATGGGCAAGAAGCGGTGGCGGCGTTCGTCCTAACTTCGAAGGCGGTCAAATGCCTCTTACAAGAAGAATTCCGAAACGCGGTTTCAACAATAAGAGATTCGCTCACGAATACAGCGTTATTAATATAAGCGCATTGAACGTTTTTGAAAACGGAACGGTCGTAAATGCAGAAACGCTTGTTTCAAAGGGCATTATCGGAAGTATCGCTCCGTACGGATTGAAAGTTATGGGCGACGGCAAACTTGAAAAGAAATTAACTGTTCAAGCTGCTAAATTCACAAAAACCGCAAAGGAAGCTATTGAAAAAGCAGGCGGCAGCGTAGAGGTATTGTAATGTTTGAAACATTAAAGAACGCATTTAAAACTAAGGAAATAAGAGTTAAAATCTTTTTAACTTTGGCTCTCCTTTTAGTTTACAGAATAGGTTGCTACATTCCTTTACCGGGAATTCAAGCCGGAAAAATCGAGGCTGCGATTCTCGGAACAAGTGCAGGCGGAGATTTCCTCAGCATTTTGTCAACGATGACAGGTGGCTCTATGCAAAACGGAACACTTTTTGCATTGGGTATTTTGCCTTTCATCAATGCGTTCATTATAATGCAACTTTTAACGCTTGCTATTCCTAAACTCGAAAGACTTTCTAAAGAAGGCGAACTCGGAAGGAAAAAATTAACGCAAATTACAAGATACTTCGCCATCGTTCTGGCTATCGTACAAGCAATCGGTATTATTTTCACCTGGAAATCGTACGACGCAATCGAGCCGCTTTTCGGCGACGGACAAGCAAGCCTTGTCATGACGATGATTTGTATCGTCGTTCTTCTCGTGGCAGGTTCGACAATGGTTATGTGGCTCGGCGAAAGAATGACTGAGTACGGAATCGGAAACGGTACGTCCCTTATCATCTTTGTCGGTATCTTGTCTTCGTTCGGCGTTTCGCTTGCTAAGGCGTTTAAGATGGTCGGCGAACAATGGACGTATATCTGGAACATTATCGGTTTCCTCATTATCGTTTTCCTTATATTCCTCTTTATCGTATTTACCGACTTGTCGGAAAGAAGAGTTACGGTTCAATACGCTAAGCAGATTAAAGGAAACAAAATGTATGGCGGAAGGTCAACCCATATACCTATCAGAGTAAACAGCGGCGGCGTTATGCCTATTATCTTTGCATCGTCGATTTGTATGTTCCCTCAGATGATTATGAGCTTCTGGCCTACAAGCGATGCGTACGTATGGTATTCGACGCATATGGGAAGCGGAACGTGGCCTTATTACGTGTTCCTTGCTTTATTCATTATATTCTTCAGCTATTTCTATTCTATGATACAATTCAATCCTGATGAGATATCAAAGAATATACAACAGTCGGGCGGTCTTATAATGGGCATAAGAGCGGGCAAACCTACGGCAGACTATTTAAGAAGAGTTAACAACAGAATAGTTTTGGTCGGAGCGTTGTTCCTTGCCGTTCTTGCTTTGGTTCCTACGTTCATATTCCAGGCATTGTCCGATAACGGAGCGTTAGGCTTCGGAAGTGCGTTCTCTGCAACCGGATTGCTCATCGTAGTTTCCGTAGCTCTTGAATTGAATAAGCAATTAGAATCGCAGATAATGATGCGTCATTATAAAGGTTTCTTAAAATAAAGTATAGCTTCAAATAAGGTATTGCCTGCATTAGTGCAGGCAACGCCTGAAGAGAGGATGGATATGAAAAATATAGTTTTACTTGGTGCACCGGGTGCCGGAAAAGGCACGCAAGCCGCACTTATAGCAAAAGAATATAATATTCCTCACATTTCTACCGGCGATATTCTCCGTAGAAATATTAAAGAGGCTACCGAACTCGGCAAACTTGCTAAGTCTTATATCGATAAAGGAGCGTTGGTTCCGGACGAAGTCGTCATCGATATCGTTAAAGACAGGCTTACCGAACAAGACGCTCAGGACGGTTATATTTTGGACGGCTTTCCTCGTACAATCGCTCAAGCCGAGGCATTATCTAAAGTAGCGAAAATAGATATCGCACTTAATATCGTAGTACCTTTTGAAACGATAATCGAAAGATTGTCGGGAAGAAGAGTTTGCATATGCGGAGAAACGTCGCACGTTAACGTGTTGAAAGGCAACGACGTATGTCCGAAATGCGGTCAAAAAATGTTTATACGTGACGACGACAAACCTGAGACGGTAAAAGCGAGACTTGACGTTTATGAAAAACAAACGGCACCGCTTATCGGCTTTTATCAGAACGAAGGAGTGCTCGTCGATATTAACGCCACTACTGTAGAAGCGACGTTTGATGCAGTAAAAGAGGCACTTAATAAATGATATATTTAAAGACACCGTTTGAAATCGATAAGATGAGAAAAGCGGGCAAGGTCGTAGGCGACCTTCTGAAATTTCTCGAAGAGAAAATTCAGGTCGGTATGACGACAAAACAGCTTGATACGCTGGCAGACAATTTTATCAGACGTCATAACGCCGTACCTTCGTTTTTAAATTACGGCGGATATCCGGCTTCGATATGTTGTTCAATCGACGACGAAGTCGTGCACGGAATTCCGGGCGACAGAGTTATTCAGGACGGACAAATAGTCAGCGTCGACGTCGGAGCGATTGTCGACGGATGGCAGGGCGACGCAGCTAGGACGTTTCTCGTGGGAAACGTAAGCGAAGAAAAAAAGAAACTCGTTAAAGTCGCCGAAGAAAGTTTCTATAAAGGCATAGCCGAATTTAAAGTCGGCAATCGCCTGGGCGACATATCGCACGCAGTGCAAAGTTATGTTGAGGGAAACGGCTTTTCGGTTGTAAGAAGTTTGGTCGGACACGGAATAGGAAAAGAAATGCATGAAGACCCTAACGTGCCTAATTACGGCAGAGCCGGAAGCGGAATCGAACTTAAAGAAGGCTTAGTGCTGGCAATAGAACCAATGATTAATATCGGTACATATAAGGTATACACGAAACGTGACGGCTGGACGGTTGTTACTTACGACGGAAAAGCGTCTGCACATTATGAAAATACCGTCGCCTTGACAGAAAACGGCACGGAAATATTGACGCTTTGAGGTGTATATGGAATTGGGACAAGTTGTTTATTCAAAGCAAGGCCGTGACAGCGGACGTTATTACGCCGTTGTCGAGATAGTCGATAAAGATTACGTCAAAATTGCCGACGGCAAGCTAAGACGTATAAAATCGCCTAAACTTAAAAAAATCAAGCACCTTAAAACAAAAGGAGAATTGCTTGATAAAATAAGCGAGAAATTGAAACATAATGCGCAAGTATTCGATACGGAGCTTCGCAGTGCGTTAAGACCGTTTAACGAAGAAGCGGACTGTTAAAAATTGGAGGTTGTATGTCGAAAGGAGACGTCATTGAAGCAGAAGGCAAGGTCATCGAAGTTTTGCCTCAAACCAAATTTAAGGTTGAACTTACAAATGGCCACGTTATCGTAGCTTATCTATCCGGAAAGCTCAGACAACACAATATACGAGTTTTAGAGGGTGACAAAGTCACCGTTGAGCTTAGCCCTTATGACCTTACCAAAGGCAGGGTTATGTGGAGATTTAAAAATTAATTAGGTCGGAGGAAAAAATAATGAAAGTAAGACCATCGGTAAAACCAATGTGTGACAAATGCAAAGTTATCAAGCGTAACGGAAGAGTTATGGTTATTTGCTCGAAGTATAAAAACCATAAGCAACGTCAAGGCTGATTAGTAAATATTCCAAAGCGGCTGCCTGCAACATTCCGTTTTTTTGCAGGACTTTGGTTGTTCAGATAGATTTTTTTAAATTTTTGGAGGTAGAAAATGGCAAGAATCGCCGGCGTGGAATTACCACGTGAGAAAAGAGTTGAAATCGGACTTACATACATTTTCGGTATCGGTCGTCCGACAGCCAACAAAATTTTAAGCGAAACAGGCATCAGTCCGGACGTTCGCGTTAAGGACTTGGACGAAAATCAAGTCAGCTTGCTTCGTGACTACATTGAAAAGCAACTTACTGTCGAAGGTGACTTAAAAAGAGAAATCGACACAAACATTAAAGAACTCAAAGAAATCGGCTCATACAGAGGTATCCGTCACAGAAAGGGACTCCCTGTAAGAGGTCAGAGTACAAAACAGAATGCGCGCACAAGAAAAGGTCCGAAAAAGACTGTTAGCCGCAAGAAGAAATAAGGAGCGATGACATGGCTGGAAAAAATGTAAAGAAAAGAGCATCAGGTAAAACTGCGGAAAAAGGTCAAGCACATATCCATGCTTCCTTCAATAATACAATCGTAACTATTACCGATATGAACGGAAACGCAGTTTCATGGTCAAGCGCAGGCAAACTTAAGCTCAGAGGTTCAAGAAAATCGACCCCGTTTGCAGCTCAGGTTGTTGCTGAAGACGCTGCTAAGATAGCATATGAACAAGGCATGAGAGTAGTTGAAGTCTACGTTAAAGGTCCGGGTGCCGGCAGAGAATCTGCAATAAGAGCACTTGCAAACGTAGGACTCGAAGTATCTTTGATTAAGGACGTTTCACCGATCCCTCACAACGGATGTCGTCCGCCAAAGCCTAGAAGACTGTAAGGAGGAATTGAAAAATGGCTAAATATACAGGTGCAGATTGCCGTTTGTGCAGACGCGAAGGCTGCAAACTTTATTTAAAAGGCGACAAATGTAACTCCCCGAAGTGTACGTTTGATAAGAAGCAAACCCCTCCAGGTATTCACGGACAAGGCAGAAAGAAACCGTCGGGATATTCGGTTCAGCTTCGTGAAAAACAAAAGACGAAGAGATTTTACGGTCTTAGCGAAAAGCAACTTTCCATGTATTATGAAAAGGCTGCTTCTCTTAGAGGTATTACCGGTGAAAACCTTCTTATATTGATTGAAAGAAGACTTGATAACGTTGTTTACCGCATGGGCTTTGCCGCATCCAGAGATATGGCAAGACAACTTGTCAATCACGGACATTTTACGGTTAACGGTAAAAACGTCGATATTCCATCGATTTTGATTAAGGCAGGCGACGTAATCGCTGTCAGAGAAACGAAAAAAGAAAAAGAACTTTGGAAAGCGGCAAAGGAAATCAAAAATCCTAGCGTTCCTAAGTGGCTTGAATATGACAACACAACTTTGACTGGAAAGGTACTTGCACTTCCTGAAAGAGCTGATATCGACCTTGACGTCAAAGAACACTTAATCGTTGAGTTGTACTCCAAATAATAAGTAATTCAGGAGGCTTAATATGATGGAAATCAAAAAACCTAAGATTATTTGTGAAGAGAACGAAAGCAAGAATTTTGCTAAGTTCGTTGTCGAACCGCTTGAAAGAGGGTTTGGCACGACGCTCGGAAATTGCCTTAGGAGAATATTATTGTCATCACTTCCGGGTGCTGCTGCCGTAGGAATTAAAATCGAAGGCGTAGACCATGAATTTGCTACAATAAAAGGCGTAAAGGAAGACGTTACCGATATCATTTTAAATATCAAAGGGCTTCGCTTAAAAATTAACAGCAACGACAGACTCGGAAAAATTGAGTTGACGTTGAGAAAAACAACTGCCGGCGTTGTTAAAGCAAGCGATATTGACGTTCCTGGTGACGTTGAAATAATGAATCCTGATATGTACATTTGTACAATCGACGAGGGCGGCTCCATTATGATGTCGATTTTTGTTGACAGTGGCAGAGGATACGTTCCTGCAACCAAAAACAAAGATCCGAGAGCAGCAATCGGATATATTCCTATCGATTCTATTTATACACCGGTTTTGAAAGTCAATTATACTGTTGAAAGCACTCGTGTCGAACACAGTATTGATTTTGATAAGCTTACTATTGAAGTAGAAACAGACGGAACAACGTCTGCAAAAGAAATTATTTCTCTTGCAGCAAAAATCATGAATGACCATCTTAAACTTTTTGTCGAACTTGTTGAATCGATGAGCGACTATGAGATTTTGGTTTCTCAAGGCGACGATAAGCAACAAAAAGTTTTGGAAATGTCAGTTGAAGATTTAGACCTTTCCGTTCGTTCTTATAACTGCTTGAAACGTGCAGGTATTCATACCGTTGAAGACCTTACGAAGCGTTCGGAGGACGATATGTTGAAAGTAAGAAATCTTGGTAGAAAGTCGCTCGAAGAGGTCATCAAGAAGTTGGAAGACTTAGGACTTGGACTCAGAGCTCAAGAAGATTAGGAGGTAAGATATGCCAAAGAAATTAGGTAAAAGATCTGACCAAAGAATGGCTTTGCTTAAAAATCAAGTCTCAGAGCTTCTATGGTATGGACAAATCGAAACAACTGTTGACCGTGCAAAATCAGTGAAAGCAATCGCTGAAAAACTTATTACCGTTGCAATCAACAGCTATGAAGATACAGTAAAAGTAACAAAACAAGTTAAAAATGCAAAAGGCGAAGCCGTAAAGCAGGAATTCACCAACGACGGACCTAAAAAGCTTGCCGCACGTCGTAAACTTATGGCAAATCTTAGAGATTTGCAGGAAGTTAAAAACGACAAAGAAAGCAAGTCTAATTTTAAAGCACGTACAAAGGACGTGAAGCATCCGCTTATCGAAAAGATATTCAATGAATATGCCCCTAAATATGCGGCAAGAAAAGAAGAACTCGGTCAAGGTGGCGGATACACTCAAATGTTCAGACTTGGCGAAAGACGCGGCGACGCTGCAGAAATGTGCGTTTTAAAATTGATTTAAGTTTAAGCTTATAATCGATTGAAATTTAAATTTAAATTTAATATAAAACCTGCCCAAACGGCAGGTTTTTTATTGCTGATTTACGCAATTTACGTACGATTATAACTTGTTTGACAAGCTGCATTTTTTGTTCGTCGTGGGAAATTTAAATTTTTCATTTTAAACGTATATTAATTTTAGACGTTTATTAATTTTAAACGTATATTATATCTATTTATCGCTTCGATAAACAGCTTGTATTTTAAACAAAAATGCCTAAAATATTACCGAATATTTAATTAAAATAATTGATTGATTTTTTATATTATGTTAGAATCACCAAAAGGAGATTTTTATGATTAAACACGTAGTATGCTTTAAACTTAAAGATAAAACGGAAGAAAATATGCAGAATGCAATAAGCACGCTTCTTTCGATGAAGGATAACGTGCCAACCGTGCGTGAAATCGAAGTTCACAGAGATTTTTTGGAAAGTCCGAGAAGCTATGATATTATGCTCGAAGTTACGCTTGACGACAAGGATACTCTTGACGTTTATCAGAACGACGCATATCATTGCTCGGTGGTTAAAGAGCTTATGCATAGAATTTCCGAAAAAAGCGTTTCAATCGATTATAAAATTTAAGGAGATATAAAATGGGAAAGAAAACCTCAACAAACAAATTGGCATTCTTCACGATATGCCTTATAGCAATTGTGTATCTTGTAGCAATGATTCTTCACTTGGTTGGAGTGAGCTCTCTTGCCGTAGTCATTCTTCAAAACGTAGCTGCGATTTTACTTCTTGTAATTTGCGGAATATGCGGTTGGAATTACGTTGCGGGAAAAGCTACCGTATATAAAGTGTTGTACGTAGTCGTTATACTTGTTATTCTCGTCGGAATAATTATTCCTATGTGTATTTAACTTAGGCAAATTAGGCAAAACGCAGTTGAAAACTTTGGGCAAAACCCAGTTGAAAACTAAATTTAAGTAAATATAGCGATACTAACGTATCGCTATATTTTTTGTAAATTTATTTCGATAAAACGATATTAAGGCGAAAAGCTTAAACGTTGTTTTCTTACAGAAACAGTTTAACGGGAAAGCCTCAATATCCGTTGAAAGCGAAACGTTTAAAATTTCAAGCTAAAAGTGCGTCAAAAGACGAATCCGAAACCGAACACTACAAGCGTGCAAACAACGGCTACGATTGCCAGATTGATTTTAAAATAACTCATAATAAGCGCTAATGCCGTGCCGATTGTTGCAGTCCATACGTTTCCGGTCGACGCCAAAATGGCAGGGAAAGTCAATGCGGAAAGGACGGCGTACGGCATATAGTATAAAAACGATTTTAAAAAACTTGATTTTACCTTTTTACGGCAAAAGACAAGAGGTACCATTCTCGGCAGAAAAGAAGCAAGCGCCATAATTATTACGCATATTATCTGATAAATCATAACAATACCTCCGAATATCGCCGAATTTTAACATATGAATATACGTGCATATGAAAACGTGATTTCACAGTACGCCTCCTGTCGGCGGAAGAAAATTCGTATTGTCCGTGTTGTCGTTTTCGTTGGTTTTGACAGGAAAAAGGATTGCTGTTAAAGCCGCCGCAAGACAAGAAGCGATTATAACGGAAAAACCCATAGAGAGATTAGGAATTCCGAACGCTATCAAACAGGAGAAGATTGCTCCTAAAGATATGCAAAGCAAAATCGGTTTGGACTTTTTTGCGGGCGGAATTATGATTGCTATAAACATGCAATAAAGCGCTATTCCCATGGCGCTTTGAAGCCTTTCGGGCAATACGTTGTTTATTAGCCCGCCGAGCAAGGTGCCGAACGCCCAGCCGAAATACGGAGTAGTGGCAAGACCCAAGAAATAAGGGAAATTTAGTCTGCTTTTTGTCGTTGAAGCGATAGCGAATATTTCATCGGTTATAAAAAGGCTCATAATGAGACGCTTGAAAACTCCCACGTCGTCGCTTAATTGTTGCGATAAACTTAAACTCATCAATGAGTATCGGATATTAATTACAAATACCGCCAAGGCAATTTCGAAATAGCCGGCGGCGGCAATAATCAACTCTACGCCTGCAAATTGACCTGCAGAAGTTAAATTTGTAGCCGAAATAAGCGTGGCAAGCCAGACGGGAATACCGTTTCTTGTCGCAACCAGCCCGAAAGTAAAGGAGACGGCGATATATGCAAAACATATAGGCAACCCTTGTTTTAATCCGTCCAAATAAGTGAGTTTTTTGTCCATAGCGGTAATATAATAGCACAATACGGTAAGTTTTGTATGATTTTGTTTATCAATATTTAAAATGATTAGCTATGGTTTAGTTTGGTATTGTTTTTTAAGTTTATGAACTTCACGGAGGGCACGTGCAAAACAAAATTTAATTCGATAAGCGGATTACGCACGTAAAATTGCCGTCGTGAAGTCGTGAGGGAAAGCAACGGTAAAAAGCAACGGTAAAAATAACGGCAAAAAGCAAATACGGACTAACAACGCAAACGACAATACTACTGAAAAATAAACGAAAAAACTACTGAAAAACAAACGAAAATCGACAATATTTTTATTGCAAATTACGTATGATTTTGTCTATGACAAAAACCACTAAAATGATTTTAAAATTTACAATTTTTTTTTACAATTCATGGCAAAAAAATCGAAATAGCTTTAAATTTCTACAAAAAATAATATAAAAAATATCGACTGTGCAAAAAATGTCGACGCTTTACCTTTTTGACGTCGATGGGGTAATTGTCTTTGTCAATAGTAAACAAAACGAGCGTGCTTTTGAGCGGAAACGTGTAGGCGACTATGGCGTTGTTTGAACACGGGTATACGCTCTATGCTTAAATCTTTTTGTTAATTCGTTTCGGTTTTAGAAAAGGGAAAATGAACTCATCTCGTTCGAGCAAGTCGGAAGGACAATAAAAACGAAAAACGGAAAATGCCTCGAAAGAGTGAATGCCCGAAAGAGTGAACGTCTCGAAAGAGTGATTTGAATTAAAACGCACGCAATAGATTGTGACTTTTGCGTGCGTATTTATGTATGTGAGGGACGAAATCTCGTTTTAGGTATAGTGTGGGACGAAATCTCGTTTTAGCCATAGTGTGGGATGAAATCTGTTGTGCCGGTTTTTTAAAATCAAAATAATAAAGAGTTATAAAGCGTGAATTGCTCTTATAGGTCTTAATTTTTGCTATAAGAGCCCTGTTATAAGAATCTTATTTTAGCTTGAAAATGAAATATAGGTCTATAAGCAAAATACTTATAGACCTGACTTTTGGCGCACCCGGCGGGATTCGAACCTGCGACCTTCAGAATCGGAATCTGATGCTCTATCCGACTAAGCTACGAGTGCATGAAAGTTAAGTTTGATTTAAATTGCGATATTCGCTTTTTATTGTTGTTGCAGTCGGCGACGATCACACCAATATGTTAAAACGAAAAACAAAAAAAGTCCATTAAAATAAAAAGAAAATTAATATTTACATTATAAGTTATGAATGATATACTTTTTAAAAGTGTGGAGGTGTTAAATGGACGAACAGAGCTTTAAATCGATACTGGCAAAAATAGGTAAAACGCCGCTTGTTGAGAGCGGAATAGACAGAGTTTACGCAAAGCTGGAAAAATACAATCCTGCCGGCAGCATAAAAGACAGAGCGGCATTATTTATGCTTATAAACGGCTTTAAGGAGGGCAAACTTAATAAAGGAATCGTAGAGGCGACCAGCGGAAATACCGGTATAGGTCTGGCATACATAGCAGGCGAACTTGAAGTTAAGTGCGTAATCGTAATGCCTGACAACATGAGCCTTGAACGTCGTAAAATGATTTCCTCGTACGGAGCGGAGCTTGTTTTGACTCCGGCAGCGGAAGGAATGGCGGGAGCTGTAAAAAGAGCTAAAGAAATTGAAGCGCAAGGTTTTTATTTCATCAATCAATTCGGCAATACCGGTAATGCACTGGCACATTATTATACGACGGCGCCTGAGGTTTTTAAGCAACACCCGACTGCAAAATGGATTATTGCGGGAATAGGAAGCGGCGGCACTGTCATGGGTTTTAAAAAATACATTTTAGAAAAAGGACTTGATTGTAAAGTGTGCGGCGTCGAGCCTTTAAGCAGTCCGCTGATCAGCAAGGGAAAAGCGGGACCGCATAAAATTCAGGGGATAGGCGCGAATTTCATTCCCGACCTTTTAAACGTGGACAGATTGGATAAAGTTATTGCCATATCCGATGACGACGCATTTGACTATATAAAGTGGTTCAATCGATGCAAAAAAGAAAAAGTCGGAATTTCGTCGGGAGCAGTGCTTGCCGCTGCGGAATTGCTTGCTGAAAAGACGGATGGCGATATAGTTGCAATTCTTGCAGACGGCGGCGACAGATATCCCGATGAGTTGTATATTTAAAAATAGCTTAGCGTTCCGATAAAATTTCCGCATCGGAGACTTTACGGCGAAACGATAGCCGTGATTTTAATAAACTTATCTAAGTCTAAAAAACGGTTGCCGTTACGGCAGCCGTTTTATTTGCCGATTATAAGAAATAAAGACGGCGAGTTTAATTCTATAATTATCGATATTTACGGTTGCACTTGGTTATTTTACGATTGCTATTATGTTGCGATTGCTATTATGATTATTTTCAACGGCTGAACTTTTACGCCTGTCTTAAAATCGTTGTTTCATATTTAATAGTTGCTTGTTATATTGTTATA
>CAMGKS010000005.1 GCA_946056785.1 uncultured Clostridia bacterium | reverse complement strand
TTTTCACTAGTTTCAAATTTATTAGGTTTTAAACCGATTTTTTTTTTGCAAATTTTCAAAACGCTTTTTATTTGTTTGACATTATTTTTTTAAAATAATAAAATATTTAAAATTACACAAAAGGAGTATAAAATGAACAAAATAATTAAGGAAGGTTTGACCTTCGACGACGTTTTATTGGTTCCGCAACATTCTTCTATTCTTCCGAAAGACGCAAATCTCGAGGTTGATTTGGCAGAAGGAATACATCTCAATATCCCGTTGCTTTCGGCATCGATGGATACGGTAACCGAACACCAACTTGCAATAGCCATGGCAAGAGAAGGCGGCATAGGAATGATTCATAAAAATCTTTCTATCGAAAAACAGGCGGAACAGGTTGACAAAGTCAAACGCAGCGAACACGGCGTTATAACCGACCCGTTCTTTTTATCTCCGCAGCATAAATTGTCGGACGCTTTGCAACTTATGGGTCGTTATAAAATAAGCGGCGTGCCGATTACCGTCGACGGCAAACTTGTGGGTATTCTTACAAACCGTGATTTACGTTTTGAAACGAATTTCGATCAGCAGATCGGCGACGTTATGACAAAAGAAAATCTTGTGACGGCTCTCGAGGGCGTAACGCTTGAAGAAGCGCAAAAACTTCTCGGCAAGCACAGAATCGAAAAATTGCCTATCGTCGATAAAAATAACAACCTGAAAGGACTTATTACGATTAAAGATATAGAAAAAGCTATTCAGTATCCGCACTCCGCCCGTGACGTAAACGGCAGATTGCTTGCGGGAGCCGCAGTCGGAACTGCCGCCGACACAATGGAAAGAGTTGCGGCGTTGGTTGACGCAAAAGTAGATATAATAGGCGTCGACACGGCTCACGGACACAGCGATAAAGTACTTAACGTAGTAAAACAGATAAAAGCTAAATATCCTAAAATCAAACTGATTGCCGGCAACGTTGCAACGGCTGAAGCTACGAAAGCATTGATTGAAGCAGGTGCCGACGTCGTTAAAGTCGGTATCGGTCCGGGCTCGATTTGTACGACTCGTGTCGTTGCAGGCATCGGCGTTCCGCAAATTACGGCTATTATGGACTGTGCCGAAGCCGCCGATAAATACGGAAAACGCATTATTGCAGACGGCGGAATTAAGTATAGCGGCGACATTACAAAGGCAATAGGAGCCGGAGCTTCTGCGGTTATGATAGGAAGCCTTTTTGCAGGTACGAAAGAAAGTCCGGGCGAACTTGAAATGTTCCAGGGCAGAAGCTTTAAGGTTTACAGAGGTATGGGTTCTCTTGCGGCAATGGCGGCAGGAAGCAAAGACAGATATTTCCAGGACGACGCACAAAAATTCGTTCCGGAAGGCGTTGAGGGAAGAGTTCCTTTCCGTGGACCGCTTTGCGACACGGTATATCAGCTTATGGGCGGACTCAGAAGCGGTATGGGGTATTGCGGTATGAAAACCATAGACGATTTGAGAAAAAAAGCTCAATTTGTAAAGATAACTTCCGCTTCGCTTGTTGAAAGCCATCCGCACGATATAACGATTACAAAAGAAGCGCCAAACTATACTACAAAAGGATAAAAGCCGTTATGATTGATACGCACGTTCATTTTTTCCCCGATAAAATTGCAGAAAACGCCGTAATAAAACTTGCGGCGGCGGCAGGTAAAATTCCGTCTACAAACGGGACTGCTTCCGATACGGCAATAAAAATGAAAGAATGGGGCGTCGATGAATATTGGCTTATGTCTATTGCCACAAACGAAAAGCAAATGAAAAACGTAAACGATTTCGCACTGTCGTGCAAGTCGGAGAGCTGTTATCCGTTCGCTTCTGTTTATCCTTTATCGGATATGGCTATAGACGAACTTGAAAGAGTATATTCGCTCGGATTCAGAGGTATAAAACTTCATCCCGAATATCAGCAATTCGACGTTGCAGATTATAGGGTTTATCCCGTTTATGAGTTTATACAAACGCACAATATGATGCTTTGTTTTCATGCGGGAAAAGATTGCGCTTATCCTGATACGTATTATGCGTCGCCGAAAAACATAGCTAAGGTTGCCGACGATTTCAAAGGTATGAAAATCATTGCGGCGCATCTTGGCGGCTGGGACGTATGGCAGGAAGTTTTAGAATATGAAGCCGGTAAGGACATCTATTTTGATACCGCATATTTAAACGGAATGATTTCAGATGCCGAAGTTAAAAATATACTCAATAAACATTCGAAAGAAAGGATAATTCTGGGTTCCGATTGTCCTTGGTCGACTCCTGTCAAAGAAAGGAAATACATTTCTCAATTTGTTTCCGACGACGTACTGGAACTTATATGCAAAAAAAATGCCGCAAGATTAAAATCGGAAGCGGAAAGAGGATAATATTTTGGTCAGAGAAGATTTACGCAATATTGCTATAATTGCACACGTCGACCACGGCAAAACAACGCTTGTCGACGGTATGTTGAAACAATCGGGTACGTTCAGAGAAAATCAGCAGGTTGAAACGAGAGTTATGGATAACAACGCTCTCGAACGTGAACGCGGTATTACTATTTTAGCTAAGAACACGGCTATTCATTATAAGGGCAAAAAGATAAACATTATCGATACGCCGGGACACGCAGATTTCGGCGGAGAAGTCGAAAGGGTTTTGAAAATGGTGTCGGGCGTTTTGTTGCTTGTCGACGCCGCCGAAGGTCCTATGCCGCAGACAAGATTCGTTCTTACAAAGGCAATAGAGTTAGGACTTAAAATCATCATCGTTATAAACAAAATCGACAGACCCGACGCAAGACTGTCGGAGGTGGGAGACGAAGTTCTGGAATTGCTTCTTGAACTTAACGCCAGCGACGAACAACTTTTTAGTCCGATTATTTATTGCTCGGGCAGAAACGCTACCGCAACGACCGATTATAACGTCGAAGGAAAAGACCTTGTTCCTTTGTTTGAAACGATATTGAATTATATCGAACCGCCGTCAGGCGATGAAAACGGTCCGCTTCAGCTGTTATGTTCGTCAATCGATTATAACGAGTACGTCGGCAGAATAGGAATAGGCAAAATCGAACGAGGACAGATTAAAGTCGGGCAGGAAGTCGCCGTTTGCGACTATCACGACTCGTCGCTCGGATATAAAGGCCGCGTCGTTTCGCTGTATCAGATAGAGGGGCTTAAACGCGAGCCGGTTGAAAACGCCATGGTGGGCGATATCGTCTGCTTTTCCGGCATAGAAGATATTAAAATCGGAAATACGCTTTGTTCTACGTCGGCAGCCGAACCGCTTCCGTTTGTAAAGATAAGCGAACCGACCATCGAGATGACTTTTTCCGTCAACGATTCTCCGTTTGCCGGCAGAGAAGGAAAATTCGTCACCTCAAGAAATTTGCGTGAAAGACTTTACCGTGAACTGTTAAAAGATATGTCACTCCGTGTAAACGACACCGAAAGCACGGACAGCTTTAAGGTGTGCGGAAGAGGCGAAATGCATCTTTCTATTTTGATTGAAACTATGAGGCGTGAAGGTTATGAATTTATGGTTGGCCCGCCAAAAGTCTTGCTTAAAACGATAGACGGCGTTACGTGCGAGCCTATGGAACACCTTTACGTTGACGTTCCGCAGATTTCCATGGGCGCCATTATGGAAAATATGGGAGTAAGAAAAGGCGAACTTGTAACTATGGACGCCGTCGGAAACCGTATGAGGCTTGAATTTATCGTCCCGGCAAGAAGTTTGTTCGGCTTTAAAAACGAGATGTTGACCGCAACCAGAGGCGAGGGAATCATGAACACCGCATTCGAAGGCTATGCTCCGTTTAAAGGTTCTATACCGAGAAGGTTTACAGGTTCTCTTGTAGCTTTTGAAACGGGGGAGGCGGCGACGTACGGCTTGTTTAACGCACAGGACAGAGGCGTGCTGTTCATTGAGCCGCAGACTCCGGTTTATGAGGGAATGGTAGTCGGTTATTCGCCGAAGAACGAAGATCTGAGAGTCAACGTCTGCAAAAAGAAACACGTAACGAATATGCGTGCCGCCGGCAGTGACGAAGCTCTCCGTCTCAATCCGATAAAGAAGATGAGCCTTGAAGAGGCAATCGAATTTATTGCCGATGACGAATTGCTCGAAGTAACTCCAAAGAACATAAGAATTCGTAAGACCATTCTTGACGGAAGTCAGCGTATGAAAGTTATGATGAATGCAAGAAACGGAGAAAATTGATTTTTAAACGCATAACGCAACGGACGGCGTTTAGTTGTTAAACGAAATATCGTTGCCGATGATGAGCAACGCAAATTAAAGGCTTATATATGCTTGCAAAATAAAAGCATAATTTAAGCCTTTTTTATTTTGTCTACCCCTGGCGCTTTTAAGTATTTATCGAAGCGCTTTTGTTCAGTTCGAAAACGGAATAAGTTACGTCAAAAACGATAAAAAATTAAAAATATTAAAATTAGTGCGTTATTTGTTTGACAAGTCTTTTAATATAGGTTAATATATCGATAACAAGTTATCGATAATATTTTAACGGAATTACGTTTGAAGCGTTAAACGTTTTAAGAATTCGGTTGTCGCTCAAAACGGTTGCGGAAAAGTGAAAGAGATTTTCAATTTAAATTAAGATAAGTTTGGCTTTAAATTAAGCAATATAAATTTGTAAAACTTTTTAAGGAGATATATATGACCAAAGATTTCATAGTAAACGATGAAGAAAGCCTTGAGAAATTGCTCAAAAACGTCAGGGAAGCGCAAAAACAGTTTGCAACCTTTACGCAAGAGCAAGTAGACAAAATTTTCTTTGAAGCAGCCATGGCGGCAAACAAGATGAGAATTCCTCTTGCAAAAATGGCGGTCGAGGAAACAGGAATGGGTATTGTTGAAGATAAGGTTATTAAAAACCATTATGCTTCGGAATACATCTACAACGCGTACCGTGATACGAAGACGTGCGGCGTTATCGAACGTGACCCTGCTTTCGGTATAATGAAGATAGCAGAGCCTATCGGCGTATTGGCAGCCGTAGTTCCTACAACAAACCCGACGTCAACGGCAATATTCAAATCGCTTATCGCTTTAAAGACCAGAAACGGTATTATTTTCAGCCCGCATCCAAGAGCAAAAAAATGCACTATCGAAGCGGCGAAGATAGTTCTCGAAGCGGCTGTTAAAGCCGGTGCCCCTGAAGGAATAATCGGTTGGATTGACGAACCTACCGTTGCTCTTTCGGCACTTATTATGAGAGAAGCGGACTGCACGCTTGCAACCGGCGGTCCGGGTATGGTTAAATCGGCATACAGCAGCGGCAAACCGGCAGTAGGCGTCGGTGCCGGCAACACTCCTGCAATAGTAGACAGCACGGCAAACATCGAACTTGCGGCTTCGTCTATTTTACATTCTAAAACGTTTGATAACGGTATGATTTGTGCTTCCGAGCAATCGGTTATAGTACTTAGCGACGTTTACGACAAATTCAAGAAAGAACTTCAGGCAAGAGGCGCGTATTTCCTGAACGACGAACAAAAGGACATGGTAAGACATACTATCCTCATCAACGGAGCTCTTAACGCAAAAATCGTCGGACAATCGGCTTGCAAGATAGCAAACCTTTCCGGCTTTGACGCTCCGGCAGGAAGCAAGATTTTGGTCGGCGAAGTAGAAAGCGTTGATTTGTCGGAAGAGTTTGCACACGAAAAACTCAGCCCGGTTCTTGCTATGTACAAGGCTAAAGATTTTGACGACGCCGTGGCAAAAGCCGGACAACTTATAGCAGACGGCGGTTACGGACATACTTCGTCTATTTATATCAATACTCTCACGGAAGGCGAGAAGCTTGCAAAGTGGGAAAAGAACATGAAGACTTGCCGTTGCCTTATCAACACTCCGTCGTCACAAGGCGGTATCGGCGACCTTTACAACTTTAAACTCAAACCGTCGTTGACGCTTGGTTGCGGAAGCTGGGGCGGAAACAGCGTAAGCGAAAACGTAGGCGTTAAACATTTAATCAATATTAAAACGGTTGCCGAAAGGAGAGAGAATATGTTGTGGTTCAGAACACCTTCAAAAGTGTATTTAAAGAAAGGTTGCTTGCCTGTTGCTCTTGACGAATTAAAGACCGTTATGGGCAAGAAAAAAGCATTTATCGTTACAGACAGTTTCTTGTATAACAATGGATATACAAAGCCTATTACCGACAAACTTGACGAAATGGGCATTCAGCATACTACGTTCTTTAACGTAGCTCCGGACCCGACTCTTGCATGCGCAAAAGAAGGTGCGGAACAAATGAAAGCGTTCCAACCTGATTGCATTATTGCTTTGGGCGGTGGTTCCGCTATGGACGCCGGCAAAATCATGTGGGTACTTTACGAACATCCTGAAGTAAACTTCATGGATCTTGCAATGCGTTTTATGGATATCAGAAAGAGAGTTTATACTTTCCCGAAAATGGGCGAAAAAGCATTTTTCATTGCAATTCCTACGTCGGCAGGTACAGGTTCCGAAGTTACGCCGTTTGCCGTTATCACCGATGAAAAGACAGGCGTAAAATATCCGCTTGCAGACTATGAACTTATGCCAAACATGGCTATAGTCGACGCAGACGTTATGATGAATGCTCCTAAGGGTCTTACGGCAGCATCGGGCATCGACGCCGTAACGCACGCACTTGAAGCAATAGCGTCTATGATGGCAACTGATTATACCGACGCACTTGCATTAAAAGCACTTAAAGTTATATTTGAATTTTTGCCGAGAGCATACGACAACGGACCTAACGACGCAGAAGCCCGTGAAAAAATGGGCAACGCCGCAACTATGGCAGGTATGGCTTTTGCTAACGCATTCCTCGGAGTATGTCACTCGATGGCGCATAAGCTCGGAGCTTTCTATCATCTTCCGCACGGCGTTGCGAACGCACTTATGATTGACGAAGTGTTGCGTTTCAATGCGGCTGAAGTTCCTACGAAAATGGGTACTTTCCCTCAATACGACCATCCGAAGACTTTGGCAAGATATGCAGAAGTTGCCGACTATTTGGGTATCAAAGGTAAAACAAACGAAGAAAAACTCAACAACCTTATTAAAGCTATCGACGAACTTAAAGAGAGAGTCGGCATCAAAAAGACGATTAAAGATTACGGAATTGACGAAAAAGAATTCTTAGAACGTCTTGACGAAATGACCGAACAGGCATTCGACGATCAATGTACAGGTGCAAACCCGAGATATCCGCTTATGTCTGAAATAAAGCAAATGTATCTTAACGCCTACTATGGCAAATAAGGAGGGAATATGGAAAAATTAGCAGAAAGAAAGCATAAAGTCATTTACCGTGACGGAAGCAGAGTAGTTAAAGTATTTGATTCTGAATTTAAAAAATCGGATATTTTCAACGAAGTTTTGAATCAATCAAGAGTTGAAGAAACGGGGCTTGATATTCCTGCCATAGAAGAAGTTAAAATGATTGACGGCAAATGGGCTATCGAAATGACTTATATCGAAGGTAAAACTCTTCAACAACTTATGACGGAAAATCCGGCAAAGGAAGACGAATATCTCGAAACGTTCGTTGACCTTCAAATGAAGATGCACACTTTCAAAGTCCCTTTGTTGAACAAATTGAAAGATAAGATGGACAGAAAAATTTCAGAGAGCGACCTTGACGCAACAATACGTTACGAGTTGCACACAAGACTCAGCGGTATGCCTAAGCATAATAAACTTTGCCACGGCGACTTCAACCCTTCGAACATAATAGTTTCGCCGGACGGTAAAATGTATATCATCGACTGGTCGCACGCAACGCAAGGTAATGCGTCTGCCGACGTAGCAAGAACTTATCTTCTTTTCAAGCTCGAAGGCAAAGACGAACTTGCAGAAAAGTATCTCAAACTCTTCTGCAAGAAGAGCGACACGGCTGTTCAATACGTAAAGAACTGGTTGCCAATCGTTGCTGCGTCGCAATCGGTCAAAGGAAAACCTGAAGAACGTGAATTCCTGCTTAAGTGGGTAGACGTCGTTCAATTTGAATAAGTCATACTTTTTAAAAGCGGAATCACAGTTTTGTAATTCCGCTTTTTTTTGGAGGATTATATGAAATTAAGTATTTGCGTCGGAAGCAGTTGTCATCTTAAAGGTTCATACGACGTTATAGAAGAATTAAAAAGACTTGTTAAAAAATACGACGTTGAGGACGTTTTAGAGCTGAATGCGAGTTTTTGCCTCGGACATTGCAGCGACGGAGTGTCTGCAAAGCTTGACGATGAATTGATTACGGGGCTTAACCCGGAAAACGTAGAAGAAATTTTTCTTAAACAGGTAATGCCGAAGATTAAGGAGAGCAAGTAAGGAGAAATCAAATGAGTTATCTTGATTTTAAACCTGCAAGTTGTAAAAATTGTTATAAATGTCTGCGTGAGTGTCCCGTTAAGGCAATAAAGGTAAGCAATCATCAGGCAAAAATTATAGACGAAAGATGCATTCTTTGCGGCACGTGCACAGGCGTTTGTCCTCAGAATGCAAAGATTGTGCATAGCGAAACGGACGTAGTCGAGAACCTTTTGAAAGGCAATAAAAAGGTTATAGCTTCGGTTGCACCGTCGTTTGTTTCGAGTTTTAAAATTGACGACTTTTCCGTTATGCAAATAGCTTTGGGGAAGCTCGGTTTTGCTTATGCGGAGGAGACGGCGGTCGGAGCGAATCTGGTCGTTTCAGAATATAAAAAGCTTTTATCCGAAGGAAAATATAAAAACTTTATAACTTCTGCTTGTCCTGCCGTAAACAACCTTATTCAGGAATATTATCCGAAAGCGTTGCCGTATCTTGCCAAAGTCGATTCGCCGATGCTTGCTCACGGTAAATTGCTTAGAAATCAGTTCCCCGATGCTAAGATAGTGTTTATAGGTCCGTGTATCGCCAAAAAGAAAGAAGCGGCGGAATCCGGTATCATCGACGCAGTTTTGACGTATGAAGATTTAAAAGTCTTGTTTGAAAAAAACGATATAACTTTATCCGAAATAGTAAAGTTGGGCGCTAACCGAAAAGGCGTTATTGCAAACAAGGCTAAATATTTTCCTATAAGCAGAGGCATTATTAAATCGTTTGACGAATTGCCGCAAGGATATGAGTACGTTGCCATAGATGGAGTGCAAAAGTGCATGGACATTTTGGAAAACGTCGATACGCTTGACGGAATATTTTTAGAACTTAACGCATGCGATTATGCCTGTGTAAAAGGACCTTGCAGCCTTACCGGAGCCGAAGAAGCGATAAAAGCAAATGCGGATATAAGAAAATACGTGACGAGCGGCGGCGACAAGTGGACGAACGTCGACGGCAACGGCATCGATATATCCAAATTTTATGCTAAAATCAAACCGGCGGGGATTGCGTTTACGGAAAACGATATAAAAGCCGTACTTGCAAAAACCGGCAAATTCAAGAAGGAAGACGAATTGAACTGCGGGGCATGCGGTTATCGAACCTGCCGTGAAAAAGCATGGGCGGTGTTAAACGGTTTCGCCGAACCCGAAATGTGCGTACCGTATATGCGTGAACGCGCAGAAACAATGTCTTATGAAATTATTCAGAATAGTCCGAACGGAATTATAGTCGTTGATTTCGATTTAAAAATTATCGAAGTTTCCAAAAAGGCAAGAGACTTGTTTAATATTTCCGGTGACGTAAAGGGCAGAGATTTGGTTGATTTTATCAATCCTACCGAATATCTGTTGGCTTCTGCTGGAAAGAAGTTTTTCTCTCACGAACGACTTGCAATAGGCGAGAAAACCGTGGAACTTTCTATCATAGTATTAAACGAACAAAAGATAATGTTCGGAATGTATACCGATATTACAGAGCAGACTAATGCGGATAAAAAACTTGAAAAGATGAGGCTTGACACTATTGCCACAACTGACGAAGTTATTCAAAAACAAATGAGAGTAGCTCAGGAAATCGCTTCGCTTCTCGGTGAAACGACTGCGGAATCTAAGGTCGCACTGTTAAAGCTGAAAGCGGCGTTGCTTGAGACTCACGAGGATTAAATGGGACTTATCATTGAAAGCGGATATACGTCTATAAACAAAGCCGGAGAAGAATTGTGCGGCGATAACGTTGCCACCGTCAAAAACGGAAAATTTACTACGTTAGTTTTGGCGGACGGTTTGGGCAGCGGCGTTAAGGCTAATATTCTGTCGATTCTGACGTCAAAAATACTTTGCACCATGATGGCAAACGAAATTTCCATGGAATCTTGCATAGAAACCATCATAAGCACTTTGCCCGTGTGTAAAGTTCGGGGAGTGGCTTATTCAACGTTCAGTGCCATTCATATAGATGACGACGGAAAGGGCTATATGTTTGAGTTCGACAATCCTGCCGCAATTTATTTTCATGAAGGCAAATGTCAGGACTTCGACAGACAGCAACTTGAAATATGCGGAAAGAAAGTTTATAAAACCGAACTTAATCTTTCGGACGGAGATTATATCATCGTTATGAGCGACGGCGTTCCGCATTCGGGCGTGGGTATGCTTTTAAATTTCGGTTGGCAAAGAAAAGAAATTATGGAATATCTCGATAGAGAGATAAGTTCCGATATGTCCGCAAAATGCGTTGCGTGTATGCTGACTTCGGCGTGCAACGATTTGTATCTTGATAAACCCGGCGACGATACGACCGTGGCGGCAATCAAATTCCGTGAAGAAGTTACGGTCGATATGATGGTCGGCCCGCCCGTTGATAAGAGTAACGACGATTTTTATTTGCAACGTTTTATGGCGGGAGAAGGTAAGAAAGTCGTTTGCGGCGGAACAAGCTCTCAGATTGTTGCAAGATACCTGCATGAAGATATCAGGACAACTCTTGAATTCCCCGACCCGGAAGTACCGCCCATTGCTTACATAAACGGAATCGACGTTACGACTGAGGGCGTGCTGACTATTCGCAAACTACTTAAACTTTCTGAAGAATATATGTCAAACAGCGATTTAAGTCCGAAGTATTATAAGAAAAAAGACGGGGCTTCGCTTCTTGCCGATATGTTGTTTGTAAAAGCCACGCATATAAATTTCTACGTCGGGCAAAGCGTAAACGTGGCGCATCAGGGATTGCCTATCGATACGACGATGAAACTCAAACTTGTCGAAAAATTAGGAAAAAATTTGCAAGCCATGGGTAAAACAGTCGAAATGAATTATGATTGAGGATAATATGAGAATATTCGATACAAACGTTCAATTATTAAAATACAAAACTTTAAAAGCCGTTATAAAACATATTTATGCAAACGACCTTGACAGCATTTATCTTGATATACCTAAGGAAATCGTTCCCGGTCCTAAAGCGACTATGCGGTGTTGCATATATAAAGAACGCGCAATCGTCGGCGAAAGGGTAAAGCTGGCTTTGGGAGGAGATAAAAGCAATCCTAACATTGTAGAAGTTATCGATATAGCCTGCGACGAATGTCCTGTAGACGGAATTATGGTAACTCCCGCATGCCGTGGTTGTCTTACGCATCTATGTAAAGAAAATTGTCCTAAAGACGCTATTACGATAATCGATAAAAGAGCGGTTATAGATAAGGAGAAATGTATTGAATGCGGCAAGTGCGTAAAATCTTGTCCTTACGGGGCTATTATCGCCCAACATCGTCCTTGCGTGGTTAGCTGTAAACCCAAAGCCCTTACGGTAAACTCCGAAAGCAAAAAAGCAGAAATCAACGTCGACAAATGTATAAATTGCGGCGCATGCGTATGCGCTTGTCCTTTCGGAGCTATTGTCGACAAATCGTTTATCGTCGATTGCATAAACATTTTGCGTAATTCCGAAGACGGAAAAAATTATAAAGTATATGCGGTAATTGCCCCTAGCATCGTAAGTCAGTTTAAGTATGCAAAAGTCGAACAGGTTATCACGGGAATGAAAAAATTGGGCTTTCACCAGGTTGTAGAGGCGGCTTTAGGCGCCGACGTCGACTTAAAACTGGAAGCGGACGAGTGTATTAAAAAGGGCGTTATGCTAAGTTCTTGCTGCCCTGCGTTTGTCGATTACGTCATAAAAAATTTCCCTGAACTTGAAAGCTATATCTCCGAAAACGTTTCGCCTATGGTTGTAACGGCAAAAATGATAAAGGCAAGCGACCCTACGGCAAAAGTTATATTTATCGGCCCGTGTTCTGCTAAAAAGGCGGAATACAAACTTCCGAAAACGGGCGGGGCAATAGATTGCGTAATGTCGTTTGAAGAATTGCAGGCGTTTTTAGACGCAAGAGATATAAACGTTTCCGATCTCGAATGTTCTCCTCTTGACAATGCCTCGTATTTCGGAAGAATATTCGCAAAAAGCGGCGGCGTTGCACAAGGAATTAAAAACGAAGCCGCCAAACAAGGTAAGGACGTAATTACCTGCGTTATGAACGGCATCGACGAATGCCGAATCGGACTTACCAGACTGAAATTTAAACGTGCAACGGAAAATTTCTTTGAAGGAATGGCTTGTGAGGGCGGTTGCATAAACGGAGCTTTGTGTTTGACACACGGCGTAAAAAATGCAGACGACGTCGACCGCTATGGCAACGAAGCGAAAGAAAAAACAACCGACAATTCCGTAAATCTTTACGAAATGGCTTTTGGAAAAAAGGAAGAAAATCAATAAGAAACGATATAATAGATTTTGTCGCAAACTGTAAGTGTTTAAGATTAAGTCGTGATTTTTATCGGAGCTGACGTAAGGTGCAAAACCGAGCGTATGAGTAAAATAAAAAACAGTCGCTTAGCGACTGTTTTTGTTTTCATATTCTGAAAGAGTAAACAAATGCGATTACTCTTTGACAGACGTTTGTTTTATGAGTTGTGCAAAGAATAGGAACGAGAATTTTAAATCTTTGCCGAACGGTAAGATTAATACTCGAATTCTTTTGCGAAGTATTCGTTGAGATCGTCGATTTTAACTCTGACTTGTGCCATCGTATCTCTTTCTCTTATCGTTACGGTGTCGTCTTCAAGAGTGTCGAAATCAACCGTGACGCAGAAAGGAGTTCCTATCTCGTCCTGACGGCGATAACGTTTTCCTATTGAACCGGTTGCGTCAAAGTCAACGCTGTAACGTTTTGAAAGGAGTTTGAATATTTCGTCGGCTTTTTCGTTGAGTTGTTTTTGAAGCGGTAACACGGCGATTTTAATAGGAGCAAGAGCAGGGTGGAAGTGAAGCACGACTCTGACGTCGCCGTCGATTTCTTCTTCGTCGTAGGCATTGCACATAAAAGCAAGGAAAGCTCTGTCTGCGCCGAGCGACGGCTCGATGACGTAAGGAACGTATTTTTCGTTTGTCACAGGGTCAACGTAGCTGAGGTCCTTGCCCGATTCTTTGATATGTTGATTTAAATCGTAATCGGTTCTGTCGGCAACTCCCCAAAGTTCTCCCCAGCCGAACGGGAACAAAAACTCGAAGTCGGTGGTTGCTTTGCTGTAAAAACAGAGTTCTTCTTTGTCGTGGTCACGAAGTTTAAGATTTTCTTCTTTCATGCCGAGATCTAAAAGCCATTTATGGCAGAAATTTTTCCAATATTCGAACCATTCGAGGTCGGTACCCGGTTTGCAGAAGAATTCAAGTTCCATTTGCTCAAATTCACGTATTCTGAAAATGAAATTGCCCGGTGTTATTTCGTTTCTGAAAGATTTGCCGATCTGCCCGATGCCGAACGGAACTTTTTTTCTTGTCGTACGTTGTACGTTTTTAAAGTTTACGAAAATGCCTTGTGCGGTTTCAGGACGAAGATATACGGTAGAAGTGCTGTCTTCCGTAACTCCTATGAAAGTTTTGAACATAAGGTTGAATTTTCTTATTGACGTAAATTCGTTTTTGCCGCAGATAGGGCATGCGATTTTATTGTCGGCGATATATTTTTCCATCTGTTCGTTAGTCCACGAAGCGATGTTTTCTTCAATTCCCTTTTTCTTCATATAGTCTTCGATAAGGGTATCGGCTCTGTGACGGGCTTTACAGCCTTTGCAGTCAAGAAGCGGATCGCTGAAACCGCCGATATGTCCCGACGCCTTCCACGTGCTCGGATTCATAAGAATAGCACTGTCAAGACCTACGTTATATTCCGATTCGGTTATGAATTTTTTAAACCACGCTTGCTTAATGTTGTTTTTAAGCAATACGCCGAGAGGACCGTAGTCCCAAGAATTTGACAATCCGCCGTAGATTTCGCTGCCCGGATAGATGAAACCGCGATTTTTTGCCAAAGCTACGAGTTTGTCCATAGTAAGTTTTGCCATTTTTATTTATACCTCTTTTTTATATTGCAAGTTTATTTTTTAATGCGATAACCGACTGTTTTATTTTTAAAAATCACGCTGTTCCGTTTTAAACAGATTATAGTCGTTATAAATGAAAATCAAATTATGATTTTCAAATTGTTTTTGCTTGATAGAAGAACAACGCATAGAAGAACAACGCTTTTTGCTTTTATCAAATAGATAATTATTTATTCTTCAAAATAATATTATATCCTTTCGGGGATGTCAAGTATTCCGACATTTTAAAAAAATTATCACACAATTTTTAGCGGTTGCGTAAATTGAAGTATGGGGAAACCCAATAAAAAAAAGGAGGTGGCACTATGAACGGATGCTTTGGACAAAATGGTTGCGGCTGTGGTTGCTGTGACCTGATTTTGTTGTTGCTCATTTTATCTTGTTGCGGTTGCGGCTGTGGTTGCGGCTGCGGCACGGGCGGTTGTGACATTTGCGGATGTCTGCCATTACTTATCATCTTATTATGTTGCTGCGGCTGTGGATGTAAGTAACAAATTCATGTAACGGGAGAGCTATGCTCTCCCTGAAAGGGCGGCGACTTTGTCGCCGCCTTATAAAACTTAAAGCATGTGTTAAAAAATTGTAAAAATTTTAAAAGTGTAAAAAAATTAAACGCGTAAAAGATTTAAAACAAAAGATTTAAAAGCGTAAAGATTTAAAACAAAAGATTTAAAAGCGTAAATGCAAATTTTAAAACGTCGATAAAAGCAGTTTATTTCAAAAGTCTATTTAAATTCATGCGTAAGGGAATAACTTAAAAGCAAAAGGACTAAACGATAATTTTTGTGTAAGCGTTGTATGAGACGACTAAACTAAGGTTTGAAGTGTTTAGCCGTTATTAAGTTAAATGCAAATTCGATTTCATTTTGTTTGCTTGAAAAAGAGCGGGTATAGAGATAAAAAGTTTTTCATAGCTTATAAGGTGAAAACGTTCAAATTGCTGAGTGCGATTTTAGTGTCGCTGTTTATAATGTTGATTTTTGCATACGCTTACGCTATGGCATTCAGGTGCGACGGCGGCTTTTATTGTTCGTTGACTTTGCCGTCTTTTAAACCTACGAAATTATTGATGGAAATTTTAGAACCGATAAATTACGGCGTGCAGATTATGGTCGTTGCTACACTTGTTTCGAAAAGACAATTTAAATCTGAATTTTGGTTTTTAATTTTGACAAATATTTTGAGTCTTGTTTTTCTTATCTGTTTTTTTGCCTTGAAGATGATTTTTTTGGCAACGATAATTATGGGTATAACCTTAATTTTAGAGTTCTTCACGTTTGTCAAACTGTTAATAAGTAAAAATGCCTGGTTGCCGTATTTATTTACCGTGGCATTAAATACGTATTTGTTTACCGTTTGCGTATGGATAGCGATGAATAACTGATTTTGTCGTTAAAATTTAAAACCGGTTGCGTTTAAGATTTAAAATGCAAGCGTAAAAGCGTAAGAGTAAAAGTTTAAACCGATTAAGCATATAAAATTTACCGCAGATAAGAGATTAAAATTAAGCATAATTTATTTACGCTCAAAATTTGTAATGCGTAAGACGTAAAACGGCGGTCAACGTGAAAAATTTTTTCACCTTGAAAAGTAACTTATAGCGTCGGCGGACAAACAGACGTTTTGATTTTTTTATCTTATATTAATTTAAAAACGTCGACTATTAAATAGGTATTAATTTATTCGGCTTTGTTAAAGAATATAATATTTATAGTCAATAACTTGTATTATTTTCCATATTTTGTTATAATTATAAAAAAACGAGGTCGTTATGATTCTGGTAATGGATATCGGCAACACAAACCTTAAAATCGGCGTTTATAACGGTGACGAGTTGGTTGCTACATGGAGGATATCAACTGAATATACAAGAACCGCCGACGAATACGGAATGGTTCTTTACGACTTGTTAGCTACAAAGAACGTCAGTTTCAGCGACGTAAGCGGAATTATTATTTCTTCTGTAGCTCCGAGTTTGAATTATACTATCGAGCATATGTGCTTTTATTATACGGGAATTAAGCCTATTATCGTGGACAGCGAAACGGCAACGGGCTTAAAAATCGGTTACGACAATCCGTCCGAATTGGGTTCTGACAGAATCGTCGACGCTACGGCAGGCTATCATTTGTACGGCGGTCCCGTTATCGTCATAGATTTTGGCAGCGCGACGACTTTTAACGGTGTTTCCGCTGACGGAGAATATATAGGCGGAGCGATTGCCCCCGGCATAAAAACGGCAACTGAATCTCTTGTTATGACTGCGGCAAAACTTCCGAGAATAGAGCTTACAAAACCTGAAAGCGTAATAGGAACGAATACAAAAAGCTGTATGCAGTCGGGTACCGTTTACGGCTATACGGGACTTGTCGATTATATCGTCAAAAAAATGAAAAAGGACAAAAGACTTACGGGAGCAAAAGTGATTGCGACCGGCGGACTTTCAGAACTTATTGACAACAGCGAAAATATTATCGACAAAATAGACAGAGCACTTGCAATAAAGGGTCTTAAAATAATTTACGACCTGTGCGAAAAAAGCGTGCGATAAATAAAACGACTTGAAACTAAAATAAAAAGCGAAAATTTGTGCGGAAACGCCGATAGCAGGGTGGCACGAGCCCGGCATTTTGAGAAAATTTAATTTTGGCGGTGTTAAAGCAAGTGCGGCGGCGTTAAAGCTAGGGTGACAATACCTATGCTTATGCGGCGACAAAAACAAATTGAACTTAACTTAAATTCACCGCTTGTTATCCGTTTAAATTAAAACAAAAAACGTAAAAATAATTTAAAGTAAAAATAAACCGGTAACGGAAATTTTTGTACGAATGGAGTAAAAATGAAAAAAATTGGCGTAGCATTGTTAGGGCTGGGAACTGTCGGCGGCGGAACTTATGAGATTTTGACAAAGAACCGTGAATATTTCCGCAAGACGTTGGGACTTGACGTTGAGGTTAAGGCAGTTCTTGAAAAAAATCTCGAAAGAGCTAAATCGCTTGGCGTAGACGAAAAAATAGTGTTTACGGACATTTCTGCCGTAACGGCAAATCCTGAAATTGAAATAGTAGCCGAATTTTTCGGCGGTATAGAACCTGCAAGAACGTTTCTTATCGAAGCACTCAAAGCAGGCAAAAGCATAGTGACGGCAAATAAGGAACTTTTTTCTAAGCATTGGTTTGAACTCGAAGCCGCAGCAAAAGAGACGGGAGCGGGACTTTATTTCGAAGCAAGCTGTGTAGGCGGCGTACCGATTATAAGGACAATCGAAGAAGGTATGCAAGCAAACCATATCGAAGAGATTAAAGGTATTATAAACGGAACGACGAATTACATTCTCACTGCTATGAGTGATGAAGGAAGCGAATACGGCGAAGCCTTAAAGAGAGCTCAGGAACTCGGATATGCGGAATTTGATCCGACTGCCGACGTCGAAGGTTTCGACGCAACGTATAAGATTTCAATTCTTTCTACGCTTGCTTACCATAAGAGAGTGCCGATAGAAAAGGTGTCGAGAGAAGGTATATCGAAAGTCGACGCAGCCGACATAAAAATCGGTAAAGAGCTTGGCTACACTATGAAACTTCTTGCCGTATCGAAAAACAGAAACGGAAAAATCGAGGCAAGGGTAGCTCCTGTTTTTGTTCCGTCGACGCATCCGCTTGCTTCGGTAAAAGGCTCTTTCAACGCGGTTTATTTGCACGGAGATTCTGTCGACGATATTATGTTGTATGGTAGAGGAGCGGGAGCGTTGCCGACCGGAAGCGCTATCGTCAGCGATATTTTATATTGTGCAAAACAAGCTTCGCACAAACGTTATCCGTTTGCCGAAAACGTTGAATGCGTCGATAAAGATTTTGTCAGTGATTACGTGGCAAAGTTTTATATCCGTTTGTCCGCTGAGGACGTAGAGGGCGTTCTTGCAAAAATAACCAGCGTGTTGAAAAATAAAAATATAAACATCGAAGCGGTTCTTCAGAAGAAACCTGTTTCGAAAGACAATGCCCAGATCGTTTTTGTAACCGATAACGTAAAAGAAACGAGCATTAAAAAAGCTATTGAAGAAATCAAAAATCTTGGAGCGGTAAAACAAGTAGAAGCGTTGTATCGCATTGAGGAGTAAAATGGATATTCAGAGGTCGTCGGGAGTATTATGCAATATTTCGTCATTGCCTAGCAAATTCGGCATAGGCAATTTTTCCCGTGACGCAGAAAGTTTTGCCACAACTATTTACGATATGGGATTCAGATGGTGGCAGATGCTTCCGCTTACGGCAATCGGAGCAGGAAATTCTCCTTATTCCGGACTCAGTACTTATGCGGGCAATTATCTTTATATCAATCCTTACGAGCTGATGGACTTAGGATTGCTTACCAAAGAAGAAGCCAACAACGCTAAATATAACGGCAGCCCTTATAAAGTAGATTATAACTTTGCAAGATGGAACGTAAAAAACTTTATGCAAATCGCTTTCAACCGTCTTAATGACGATTTAAAAAAGAGAATAGAGGTTTTTAAAAAAGAAGAAAACGATTGGCTTGAAGATTATGCCGTGTTTCAGGCCGTTTCCGAGCAGAACGGCTCCGAATGGTGGAAATGGGAAAAAGGTTTGCGTGACCACGATTCAAAGGCCATTGAAGCGTTTAAAAGAGCGAATAAAGAAAGATACGAATATTTCATATTCGAGCAATTTGAGTTTTACCGTGAATGGGCAGCGTTAAAGAGCAAAATCAACGGAATAGGCATAAAAGTAATCGGTGATTTGCCGTTTTACGTCGCTCGCGACAGCGTAGACGTATGGGCAAATCCTAAACAGTTTGACCTTGATGCAGGATTTAATCCAAGAACGGTGGCAGGCGTACCGCCAGACGCATTTTCGGCGGACGGACAACTTTGGGGAAATCCGTGTTACGATTTTGCCGAAATGAAAAAGGATAATTACAGTTGGTGGAGAAAGCGTGTAAAGCATTGCTTTAAAATGTACGACGGATTGAGACTTGACCATTTCAGGGCTTTTTACAATTATTTTGCGATTCCGTTTGGCGAAGAAACCGCAAAAAACGGCGTATTTAAAGACGGCCCTAAAATGGAACTTATCAATCATTTCAAAAAAGACAACAAAAATGCTTTTATGATAGCTGAAGATTTAGGTCTGTTGTCGGACGACGTTGTAGACTTTATAAAGAAAACGGGACTTCCGGGAATGAAAATATTCCAGTTCGCATTTGACGGAACGCCATCGCAATATCTTCCGCATAACTATGATATCAACTGTGTAGCGTATACTGGAACGCACGATAACAACACCCTTTTGGGTTGGTTGTACGACGCAAACGAAGGGGCAAGAAATTTTGCATTGAAATACTGCGGTTTTTCAGGTTCAGGTTGGGGCGCAGGCGGACCGCAATGCGGTTCTACGAAAGCCATCATAAAAACCATAATAGCGTCGAGTGCCAAACTTGCCATTATCCCGCTTCAGGATCTTTTGGGATATGGCGGAGATACCCGAATGAACGTACCGGGCGTTGCCGAAGGAAATTGGGAATTCCGCGTCGCTTATGAAGCGCTTATGGGACTTGACAGAACGTATTTTGCCGACGTCAATGCAACTTATGGCAGGACTTGCGGCGATTTATGATAATCTATTATAAATTCATAGCTGCTGAAATAAAAGACAAGGGCGCAAAGGAAAATGCCGATAAGCATATAGATGAAAACTTTAGTTCGGACGAATTTATTTTGACTTGCTATAAAAAGTACTGTCAATATATTGGCCACGATATTCTTCCAGTTGAGATTTCACGACTGGGGAAACCTCATTTTATAAACAGCCCGATTTGTTTCAATCTTTCCCACAGCGGAAATCTGGTTGCGGTTGCGTTTTCCGAAAACGAAGTCGGATTGGATATCGAAAATTATTCTCGTGCAATCGATGGGCGTTTAGCAAAATATCTTTCCGTGAAAAGTATAGACGATTGGACTAAACTCGAAGCGTGTGCGAAGTTCGACGGAACAGGCATAAAAGGCGTCAGAAGCGTCAATCTAAATAATTACCGCGTAAGGAATATAAAATTTTTTCCCGATTATTCGCTTGCCGTCTGCGGCGATGACGAAGTAAGATTTGTGGAGATAAAGGAGTAATTTATGGATAAAACAGAAATTTTGGAAAAACTCAGAGACTTGGTTTGCGAGCAACTCAGATTGGAAAGAAACGAGGTTCAGCTCGATACCGAAATTATAAAAGGTCTTGGTGCCGATTCGCTTGACCTTGTCGAATTGCTTATGAACGTTGAATCTGAATGGAATATAATTGTCGACGATTCTGAAGTAAGCGATTTGAGATTGGTTTCAGACGTCGTAGATATGATAGCGAGAAAGATTGCCTGAAAAGAAAATAATCGTCGTAACACGGCGTATTACGTCTTAGGTTAAACCGTTTTCGGTTTAACCTTTTTTATAATATAGATTATTGCGTTATAAAGTTTTGAATGGTTTGGAAAGAAATAATGCTGACCTTTTGTGCCCTATTGCCACCTTTAGTGAAAACACCAAGTTTCTGTTTAAGACTC
>CAMGKS010000004.1 GCA_946056785.1 uncultured Clostridia bacterium | reverse complement strand
GAGATCAGATCCGATATCTCCGAAGTAGCTTTGAGGGTGCTTGCAAACAGGACATACGTCAGGAGCTTTTTTGCCTATGACGAGATGTCCGCAGTTGCGGCATTCCCACATTGTTTCTTCAGATTTTTCAAAAACCTTTTTCATTTCGACGTTGTTTAAAAGAGCTCTGTATCTTTCTTCGTGAGCTTTTTCGATTTTTCCGACGGCTCTGAACTGTTCGGCAAGTTCTACAAAGCCTTCGCTTTCAGCGTCTTTTGCAAAATTTTCATACATATCCGTCCATTCGTAATTTTCGCCTTCGGCGGCATGAAGAAGGTTTGTTTTTGTGTCGCTAAGTTCTCCTAAAGCTTTGAACCAAAGCTTTGCATGTTCTTTTTCATTGGCGGCCGTAGCTTCAAAGATGGCGGCTATTTGTTCATAACCTTCTTTTCTCGCAACGGAAGCAAAATATGTATATTTGTTTCTTGCTTGCGATTCGCCTGAAAAAGCTGCCATAAGATTTTGTTCTGTCTTTGTTCCTTTTAAATTCATAATACTTTTCTCCTCCGTAGTATCATTAATTTTTTCAAAAAATTCAACGCCGTGTTTGCAAAGAGGGCAAATATAGCCGTCCGGCAAAGTTTCGCCTTCATAGACGTATCCGCAAATCGTGCAACGATAGCCTTTAACTTTCTTTACGGCGGGTTGCGGTTTAACGTATTTGTGATAATATGCATAAGTCAGGCTTTCTTTATCGTTAAGCGTGACGGCGTCGGTTATCTCAACCGTAAAAACAGTATGAGTGCCGCAGTCGGCAGTTGATATAACTTTTGCCGAAACGTAAGCGTTTGAGCCTGTCGTGATATATGGTAAACCGTTTTTTGACAATGCGTAATCGTTCAGGTCTTTGAACTTGTCAACGTTTTTGCCTGATTGAAAGCCGAATCTTTTAAACAACTCGAAATCGGCGGAAGTTGAGAGAATGGAAATGTTGCATTCTTTGTTTTTCATAATTAAATCGTGAGTAAAATTCGATTTATTCACCGATATTACTGCCGTAAGCGGGTTTTCAGTGATTTGCATAAACGTGTTGATTATGCAAGCGTTATACCTATCGGCATTTTTGGCTGATAAAACGTAAAGACCGTAGCTGATTTTAAAAATAGCAGATTTGTCCATAAGCATCCTCCGTTAAGCTAATTTTATCTTTATAATTTTGGTTTGTCAATAGTAAAAATTATTTTTCGAGACAGTCTTCGATAGTAATTTGATTGCCTTTAAAAGCATCGAATATTTTTTCTTTTTTAAAGCTTCCTTTTCCCAACGGAGACAGGCATAAAAGCGCCATAAGATAACTCATCGAACCGCAAAAAATGTAATATCCGGTAAGCGGCGTTATAAATGAAAGCGATATTAAAATCGTGCCACTGAAAAGATAGAACCGCATATTCTGACGGTCAAGAAAAGTTGCGATAAGCCCCCTGAGATTTATTTTTGATTTTGTTTTTTTAAGTTCGGGTAAAGCGTTTTCTTTCTTTAAAAATTTAAAAACGCTCGATATAGGCAGAACGGACAAGGAAATTTTTTCGTCGTCAAGCAGACTGTAAGAACGTCGGTCGATCGATTTCGTGGCGACGTAAACCTTATTTATTTTCAGGCTTTTGCTTACGTTGATTATGCTAAGAACGTCTTGCGGACTGAGCGGCGAAAGTTTATATATAAAAAATATGATTGCATTTTCGCTTGCAACGTAATTTTCGCCTCTTACGAGCATTGGGTTTTTCAGACAATTTGACACCAGATTAATTGCAAGATGCGGTTTTTTTATGAATTCTCTCAATAGTCTGTCATATGAATAAGGGTGTTTGTTGTTGCATATCGCATATAAAGTTACGCTTATGGTAACAGAGCATACGAATGCAACGAAAATTGACGGTAACGGCTTTAAAAGATAGTTTTTGAACACTACAAAAAACAGCATATAGCTTATGCAAAACACTGCAACGAAATCGATTTTTTTACTCATAAAAATATTGTTGACTTCATCTTAAATTTTAAACAACAAACTTGAAGAAAATATAATAATGTATTATAATAAATTTATGGAAGCGTTGATATTCGGCGGTGCGTTTGATCCGCTACATTCTGAACACGTAAATATATTGCTTAACAGCATAAAACAAATTAAATTTTCAGGCAAAACGATAATCGTTCCTACGTTTGTGCCGCCTCATAAGTCGAAAGCCGTCATCGATTTCGAAACGAGAGTAAAACTTATCGACGAAACGTTGAAAGATAAAGGCATCGATTATGAAATAAGCGATATAGAATTTTTAAGAGGCGATGACAATTATGCCAGCGAAATTCTCGAATGTTTCGCAAAAGATTACGATAAATTGTATTATCTTATCGGCGGCGACAGTTTGATGACTTTGGAAAGTTGGCACAATCCTAAGAAAATTATGGATATAGCTACCATTCTGGTTTGCGGACGCACGGGATACGACGGAATCGATGATAAAATCGAATATCTGAAAAAGAAGTACGGTGCTGATATTATCAGAATCGATTATGACGGAAAACCTATGTCAAGCACTTTACTGAGAACTCGTCTTATGCTCGGTCTCGATACGGACGTGCCGCAGATAGAAAAGGTAAAACCGTACTTTAATCAATTACATGAAATTCTGACTAAACTTAAAAGTATGCAGACGGAAGATTTGTTTTTACATTCCAGAGCGGTGGCATACAGAGCGGTCGAACTCAATCACATTCACCGGTTAGGTTTAGATCCTTATAAGTGTTTGATTGCAGGCTTATTGCACGACAATGCGAAACAGAGGTTGTCGCTTGACGGGTTCAGCGTTCCCGATGACGCAATCGGTACGCCGGTTTTGCATCAGTTTTTGGGGGCATTAAAGGCAGAGAGAGATTTTGGCATAAGCGATAAGGAAATATTATCGGCGATAAAATACCATACTACCGGAAAGGCCGATATGTCGGTTTTGGAAAAGCTTATATATTCTGCCGATATGCTCAGCGAGGACAGACCTGATATAGAAAGACTTTTACAGGTTATGAAAAACGATTTTGAAATCGGTTTTAAAGCCTGCTTGTCGTCCAGCTATTTTTACGTGTTATCGAAGAAAAGAGGAATGTATGGTTTAACAAAAGAAGCGTTTGAATTTTATATACAGAATAAGGAGTAACTATGAATATACAAAATATGAAAGACGAAATATGCAAATTGTTGTTGGAAAAACACGGCTTAGACGTTGTGGCTATTAAAGTTGACGACAAAACAACTATATGCGATTATTTTATCATTGCTACCGGCAGAAGTACGTCGCAAGTTAAAGCTCTTGCCGAAAACGTCGTGGAAAAGATGAATAAAGATTTCGGAATTAAGGCTGTTCATACCGACGGCATAAGAGACGGAAAGTGGGCGGTCGTAGATTTCGGAGCGATAATGGTTCACGTGTTTTACGACCAGGTCAGAATGTTTTATAATCTTGAAAAGATTTGGGCAAACGGCGACGGCGGCAACGTCGAAGTGTTTAACGGATAAATTTTTTGAACGACGTATTTTGAATACGGATAAAATTCTTTTAACGACGTATTTTGAACTTTGTTATCGTTTGATTTTTGAACGCAAAAGAGCGTAACGTAAAGGACTCGTCGATTAACGGAATAAATAAACCCCTTTAAGGCAAAAATTTGTCGGGAGGGATTTATGGAATACGTGACAGAATCTGAAATAATTTTCAGCAGTGAAAAAATTTTGCAATCGGCTTACGTTTTGAAAGACGGAAAAGCGATTGTCGCACTCATTACAGAGCCTATTTTTACAAAGAGCGAACGAGACAATTTAAAATCGGAAACGGCGAAAATTGCAAAAAAACGGCTTAAAGTAAACACGGTCGCCGTTACGTTTTCGGCAAGAGCTTATGCAATGATTGAAATGGGCAAAAGCTATGACGAAGTTGCCGAGATTTTGTAAGCATTTTTTGGGGGAACTTATGACGATATTAGATTTAATTGAAAAAAAGAAAAACAAAGAAGAGTTGACAAAAGAAGAAATTCAGTTTTTTGTCGACGGCGTTGTCAGCGGTGAAATTAAAGATTATCAGACTTCTGCGTTTTTAATGGCGGTTGTCATAAATTCTATGACAAAAGAAGAAACGTTTTATCTTACCGAAGCAATGAAATATAGCGGAGACGTATTTGATTTCAGCAATATTGAGGGAACAACGGTAGATAAACATTCCACCGGCGGAGTTGGTGATTCTACCACTTTCGTTACCATGCCGATTTTGGCGGCGCTTGGATTTAAAGTTGCGAAGATGAGTGGCAGGGGGCTTGGATTTACGGGCGGTACTTTGGATAAGCTCGAATCGTTCGAAGGGTTAAACGTATATTTAAGTAAAGACGAGTTTATTAAGCAGGTCAACGAATTGTCGATTGCGATTTGCGGTCAAACGGGAAATATTTGTCCTGCCGACAAAATTCTTTATGCCTTGCGTGACGTTACGGGAACGGTAGATTCTATTCCGCTTATTGCGTCGAGTATAATGAGCAAAAAACTTGCTGTTTCCGCCGATATTCTCGTTCTTGACGTAAAAACGGGAGACGGCGCTTTGCTTAAAGATATTTCCGCCACTAAAGAACTTGCAAAACTTATGGTAGAAATGGGAAAAATGGCGGGCAAAAAGGTTTCTGCGATAATCACCAGCATGGATGAACCGCTTGACAACTATATAGGCAACAATCTTGAAGTTTTGGGAGCTATGGAAGTGCTTTCGGGAGCGGACAACGAATTGAAAACCGTGGCAAAAGCATTGGCTGTCGAAATTCTTTATCAGAGCGGAATGTCTGAAAGTAAAGCCGATGAAGAAATCGAAAGGGTTATTCACGACGGTTCGGCTCTTGAAATATTCAAAAAGATGCTTATCAGACAAGGGGCAAAAAGTTTAGAAATCAAAAAACCGCTGATTGACGGTTACGAAATAAAAGCCGAAGAAAGCGGATACGTTGAAAAAGTACACACAAGGCAGTTGGGAAAATTCGTTATGTCGCTGGGCGGCGGCAGAATGAGAAAAGAAGACGATATAGACCATACAGTAGGACTTAAAGTATTGAAAAGAGTCGGCGATAAAGTGGAAAAGGGTGACGTTGTAGCTTGTTTATACGCAAACGACAACGGTGCTCTTTCAAGAGTAGATGAAGTCCTTTCCGCGTTTGTTATCGGAAGACAAAAACCGCAAAGAACAAAATTGATTGTCGATAAAGTGAGGTAATATATTATGAATATAGCAAAGTACGTAGACCATACGAATTTGAAACCCGACGCAAAGGTTGACGATATAAAAAGGTTGTGCCGTGAAGCAAAAGAAAACGGTTTTTATTCGGTTTGCGTCAACCCCGTAAACGTTGCAACGGCAAAAAGAGAGCTTGTAGGTAGCGAAGTTAAAGTTGCCGCCGTAGTAGGTTTTCCTTTGGGGCAAAACGTGCCTGCAATCAAAGCGGCGGAGGCGGCGGTTTGCGTAAGTGACGGCGCCGATGAAATCGATATGGTTTTAAACGTAGGGGCGTTGAAGGAACGTAGAAGAAATTTTGTTCTCGAAGATATAAAAGGAGTAGTCGCTTGCGGCGTTCCTGTTAAAGTCATTTTCGAAACGTCGCTTTTAAGTGATGAAGATATTGTTTACGCAACCGATATTGCGGTAGAAGCGGGAGCTGCCTTCATAAAGACGAGCACGGGCTTTTTGGGCGAGGGAGCAAACGAGCACGTCGTTGCATTAATGGTAAAAGCTGCCGACGGCAGAATTAAGGTCAAGGCAAGCGGCGGCATAAGAGATTTAGAAACGGCGGAAAGGTACGTAAAATTGGGAGCGGAAAGAATAGGCGCTTCTTCGCTTGCAAAAAAATAATCGTATTCAAAACGATACGTTTGCAAAAAATAATCGTATAAAAACGATACGTTATAACGTTTTTCCGATTTACGTAAAAACAAAATATTTATCAAAATACAAACTCAGAAAGTATTAAAGGCGTTTTCAAAGTTGAATAACGCCTTTTACGTTTGTTTTTTACTTTAAATTTCAAGTAGAAACGCAGTGTAAATTACAAGCAAATAAAAAACAGCCGCCTATCAGAACAAATGCTTAAAATTATTGACAGCCGAAAATATTGGTGATATGCTTATCTTGCTTCGGGGCGAGGTGCAATTCCTCACCGACGGTTAAAGTCCGTGAACCACTTTGTGGCCGATTGGGTGAAATTCCCAAACCGACAGTATAGTCTGGATGGAAGAAGTTACGTCCCAAGGGGACTTTTTTTTGTCCATTGGAGAAGAAATGAAAAAAATATCTACGGCTTATATTGCCAAAATCGCATTGCTGACTGCAATTGCGTTTATTTTGTACGCATTTTGCAAGTTCAATTTACCTTTTATTTTCCCATCGTTTCTGGAAATTCAAATTTCAGATTTACCCGCTATAATCGGCGGTTTCGCATTAGGACCTATAAGCGGTTGTCTTATAATCATCATAAAATGCTGTTTAAAGATGGCAATGACGACGACTGCCTGCGTCGGAGAAGTTGTCGATATCATAGTAGGAATTGCCTTTGTGCTTCCTGCGTCGATAATATACAAACTTAAAAAAGATAAGAAACATGCGATAATCGCTCTCGTCGTCGGAACGGCGACTGCTACGGCTATGGCAATGCTTTGCAATTATCTGATTGCCGTTCCTTTTTACGTAACGGCGTTTTTCAAAGGCAGCTGGGAACCGTTGATCGGAATGTTGCGGACGCTTTATCCTTCTATAACAAGAGAAAACTTTTATGCATTATATCTTTTTGCCGGGGTATTGCCTTTCAATTTGTTGAGATTGATTATCGTTTCTCTGCTTACACTTTTGTTGTATAAAAAGCTGTCGGTTATTTTGAAAAAAGAATTTTCATCTGATCTGAATGCGTTTGACCCTTCAAAAGCCGAACAGACAATCACTGTAAAGAATTTAAAAGGAACCGCCCGACTTGCAAGGCAGGTGTCAAAAATTTTGACAAACGGCGACGTGATTTTGCTTAGCGGCGATTTGGGAGCAGGAAAAACCACCTTTACGCAGTCGCTTTGCAAACGGCTGGGAGTAAAGGAAAGAGTGACTAGTCCAACTTTTACGATTTTAAATCAATATCAAGGCAAAAAATATGTAATTAATCACCTTGATATGTATAGAATTGAAAATGCGGACGACTTATACGAAACCGGCATTTACGAAGAAATTGAAAACGGCGGAATTTCCGTTATCGAATGGAACAGATATAGCGAATTGGAAGAAAAAGCAATAAAAATCGATATATCTTTAAAGGGGAATATTCGTACGTTTGAAATTGCTTTGCCGCAAAATAAAATCAAACGTAAAAAAAGCAATCGAGCTGAGGAAAATTTTAAAGATAGCGAAAATGCATCTTCAAATATGCAAGAGGAGAAAGAAAAAGATGAAAGCATTGATGTGTGATTCCACTAAAAACGAACTTCTCATTGTTCTTTCAGTAGACGGAAAGGTTTATTCAAAAAGCGTTCAGGGTAAAAAAGGACATTCTTCTTTGATTATGGAGCTTATCGATTCACTGTTTAAACAAGCTGATATTACCCCTGACGATATTGACGTTTATTCCGTTTGCGTAGGTCCAGGTTCTTTTACGGGAATACGTATCGGCGTTTCCGTTTTTAACGCTCTTGCTTATGCGACAAACGCCAAACGAGTTGAAATTAACGCATTTGAATTGAAGTCGCACGGTTTAAACGACGGAGTGTTTACAATTGACGCAGGCAACGGCAATTTGTACGTATGCAATAAGGCGGACGGAAAATACGAATTGAGTTTTGTTGAAAGCGGAAACGTCGTAGACGTTGTTCCGACGGAAAGCGACGTCGATTATCCTTTAGTGTTTAAAGAACTTGTCGAAGAAAAATATTCTAAATGCGAATTTGTTTCTTGCTTTAAACCATTATATCTGCGTAAGTCGCAAGCGGAGAGAAATCTTGATGAAAAGGCTTGATGAAAACAATCTGGCACAAGTTGCAAGAATAGAAAAGCAAAGTATCGATTGCCCTTGGTCGGAAGAAGTTTTGCGTAAAGAAATAAACAATCCGAATTTTGCGGTTTTAGAAATTGACGGCAGAGTAATCGGATACGGCAGCTATTACGTCACGGTTGACGTGGCAAACCTGAATAACGTAGCGATTGACGAACCTTTTCGCGGAAAGGGATATTCGAAAAAAATTATGGAATATCTTGTTTTAAAAGCCAAAAGCGACGGCTTATCGTCAATGACTCTGGAAGTCGCCTCAACAAACTTTATCGCTATACGGTTGTATGAAAGTTTCGGCTTTACAGTCGAAGGCAGAAGAAAAAACTATTATCAAAGCGGCGACGACGCCTTAATAATGTGGTTAAGGATTTCTTAGCGATAATTATTGCACGCTTAAAAATAAATGCAAATTATTGTCGGCAAATAAAAAAGTTAATTATAAACGCATAATATGCCATATAAAAAACTATCAAAATAACAAACTATCAAAATAAAGAAGCAAAATTTAATAGTTTTGTTTAAGCGAAGTTCGCGCGGAATAAAATTTCAAACGTATTAAAATTTCAAACGTCGTTTATAATAAACGGCGTTTTTATTTTTTGTAAAATTTTTGTCATATTGTAAAGGTTTAAAGTTTTAAATTCGTTTAAATTTGGGGCTAAACTTGTTATAGTAGGTAACAAATTGTAAAGGTTTAAAATTTTAAACTTGTTTAAATTGTCTGCTCTTTGCACGAAGATTGTCCCCGATTCATAAAATATATGGTTTGGAGGGACAAGTTATTCTGAATTTTTCACGCTACGGAAACGGAAAAGACGTGGTATTTTTACACGGTTGGGGAGGCAGTATCAATAGCTTTGATTTTGTAGGAAAGCAGTTGAGCGGATACAGAATTACGTTACTTGATTTAAGCGGTTTCGGACTCAGCCCGGAGCCTTCCGTTCCTATGGGCGTATCCGAGTATGCCGACGAAGTAATAAAGACTTTAAACAAATTGAAAGTCGTCGACGCTATTTTTGTGGGGCATTCATTCGGCGGAAGGGTTGCAATCGAAATTGCGTCCAGAAAACCGTACGTTGTAAATAAACTTATTCTTGTCGACAGTGCGGGATTAAAGCCTCGTCGCAAACCGTCGTATTATTTCAAAGTCGCTATTCACAAATTTTTAAAAAAGATAGGGAAACCCGGTTTGAAAGGGTCAATAGATTATGCGGTACTTAGTCCCGTTATGAAGATGAGTTTTAAAAAAATCGTCAATTACGATCAAAGCTCGCAACTCAAAAACGTAATTTGTCCTACCGCAATATTTTGGGGGAAAAGCGATAAAGAAACTCCGCCGTATATGGCAAGAAAATTTAAACGGAAAATAAAAGACAGCGCATTATTCTGGCTTGACGGAGGGCATTTTGCCTACGTAGACGATTTTGGCAGATTTTTGCATATTTTAAAGGCTTTTGTAGAGCAGGAATAATTGCCGTAATTTTACATTTATTTATGTAGGAGGCATTATGCGTTATTCAACGGTAATATTGCTGTTTTTATTCAGCACGGCAAGTTTCTTGTTTTTTATAAAGCCGTATTTGCACGGATTGCAACTTTACGGGTATAAGACGAAAGGAATATATAAGTCTAAACTTTTTTTGCACAATTTCATTTTGCAAACAGGCATAGCGGTTGCTTTTTTAGGAGTGTGGATTTTATATTACTTTGTATTGTTTAGAGAGATATGGGGACTGATAATTACGATTGCATACGGTCTTACCGAATTTTTTACAGCCTACGGTATGGCGAAAAAAAAGTTTAAAAAGCCGTTGAAATATACAAAAAGAATGATTCGGCTTATTGTCTGTATAGAGTTGGTTTACATAGCGGTTATGGCAGCAGGACTTTGTCTTATGACGATAGGTAATATCGAAACGTATTTTTGTCTTACGTATACTTTTTTAATTCAGTTGATACAGCTGCCGCTTTTAATAATCGTTAACACGGTTGTGACTCCTTTTGAAAAGCTTAATAACAAAAGGTATATATCGAAAGCTAAAAAAGTATTTAAATTTAACGACAATCTTATAAAAATAGCAATAACGGGAAGCTATGGAAAGACTTCGGTTAAAAATTATCTCGAAGCGATGTTAAAATCTAAATACAGCGTTTTGTCGACAAAAGCAAGTTTTAACACGCCTATGGGTATGGCATACACGGCGGACGAATATGCAGGACAAGACGTTCTTATCGCCGAATTCGGGGCAAGGCATATAGGAGATATACAGGAACTTATCGATATAATCAATCCGCAACACGCTATATTGACGGGTATTACCGCACAGCATTTAGAGACGTTTTACAATTTAGATAACGTTATCGAAGAAAAGCATAAGATTTTAGGCGTAAAAGGTATTAAAGTGGCGGCGGATAGCGAAAACGTCAGGAAGATAAACGGTGTTCTATATGTAGGTAAAAACAAGGACGATTACTGCGTCAGCGACACGGTCGAATTTGGAGAGGACGGAAGCAGATTTATTATGCGTATAGGGGAAAACACCTTGATTTTAAAGACGGCACTGTTAGGAGAACATAACGTTCTGAATTTGCAGCTTGCGGCGGCTATGGCTTTCAATCTCGGGGTGAGTTTAGGAGAAATAGAAGACGCAATTATAAATATGAAACCGACTCCGCACAGACTGGAGCTTATAAAAAGCGGCAAGATGAATATTTTGGACGATACGTTTAATTGCAATCCGGTCGGGGCGGAGTGCGCTATAAACGTGCTTGAAAAATTTGAAGGTAGAAAAGTGGTGATTACGCCCGGAATGATAGAGTTAGGGGCGGCGGAGAGGACGGAAAATTATTTATTGGGGCGTAAAATTGCCTTGGTTGCCGACAGAGTAATACTTATCGGAGCAGTCAGGACTAAGCCTATTTACGAAGGACTTTTGAGTCGGGGATTCGATTCGGATAAAATTTTCGTATTCGACACCTTAGAAAAGGCGAAAAGCAATTTTTCGATTTTGCTGAGCGAAAAAGATACTGTTTTGATGTTGAATGATTTGCCCGACGTTTATTGACGAGGCTATGCGGAGGTGTTATGAAAAAAATTCTGGTTTTATTCGGCGGCGATTCTGTTGAACAAGATATTTCGATAATAACGGCTATAGAAGCGTTAGGAAACGTGGATAGGGAAAAATATAAGGTTTATCCCGTCTATATTTCCGATAGATGGTATCTTGGCGATTTTACGTCTGTAGACGACTTTTGTCCGTTTGAAAGCAAGTTGTATAAAAACGTCGTTTTGGCGGAAGGCTTTTTATGTGAAATAAAGGGGGCGAAGATAAAAAAGCTTATTAGACCGTCAGCTGCTTTACTTTGTACGCACGGAGGGACGGGCGAAAACGGAGCTTTGCAAGGATTGCTTGAATTAAACCATATTCCTTATACGTCTCCTTACATTTTGCAATCTGCCTTGGGAATGGATAAGGCGGTTTCCAAACAAATATTTGAAAATATGATTTTAAATATTCCTAAATACGTTTCATTGACTAAATCCGAATATGTTTATGATAAGCAACAAACGGTAAGTTATATCGAAACTTTTATAGATTATCCTATGGTAATTAAGCCTTGCAGTCAGGGCAGCAGTATAGGAATAAGCGTTGCCCATGAGCCGAAGGAGCTTTTGACGGCTTTGGACGTAGCTTTTTATTACGGCGATAAAGCGGTCGTCGAAAAAGAAATAAACGACTTTATCGAAGTAAATTGCGCATGTTATTCAAAAAATGGCAGAATAGTGGTGTCCGAAACTGAAAGACCCGTTTGTGACGGCGAAATATTAAGTTTTTCGGATAAGTACGTGGGAGGTGAAAAAAGCAAGGCTACACGCATTATGCCGGCAGACGTAGGAGACGACGTTAACGCTCTTATTAAGGCGACGTCGAAACGCATTTACTGTGAATTAGGATTAAAGGGCGTCGTCAGATTTGATTTTCTCGTAAGCGGCACAAAAGTTTATATAAACGAGATGAACACCGTTCCGGGGGCTTTTGCAAATTATCTATTTAAACCGCTCGGAATCGACTATAAAACGCTATTGTCCGATCTGATAGAAGAAGCCGATTATGAAAATAAAAAGATTGAATTTAAAAGCGGAGTTTTGGAATACTATTCGGGAAAAATGCTGAAAGGTAAAAAAGTATAAGGCAAAAAGTATGATAAATTGATTATATATTGAAAAAAAGTTTTGTATAAAGTTGAGAAAATCGTAATAGTTTGTTAAAATTATTTCGTTAGAGGTGACCTATGAAAAAAATTGAAATGAAAAATCCTATCGTCGAAATGGACGGCGATGAAATGACCAGAATTATATGGACGTTGGTTAAAGATAAATTGATTTTGCCTTTCGTCGATTTGAAGTCCGAATATTACGACTTATCTCTTGTAAACAGAGAGGCAACAAAAGACAGCGTTACGATCGACGCGGCAAATGCAACGAAAAAATATCACGTTGCCGTCAAATGCGCGACGATAACGCCGAATGCTCAAAGGGTTGAAGAATACAATCTTTCTCAGATGTGGAAAAGTCCTAACGGCACTATAAGAGCGATTCTTGACGGAACGGTTTTCAGAGCTCCCGTTTTGGTGAAGGGCATAACTCCGCTTATTCCTACCTGGACAAGTCCTATTGTTATTGCTCGTCATGCCTATGGCGACGTCTATAAAAACGTGGAAACAAAGGTAGAAAAGGGAGATAAGGCTTATCTTGTAGTCGAAGGCAAGAAACCGTCAAAACAGTTGATTTTCGATTATGAAAAATCGGGCGGCGTTTGTCAGGGCGTTCACAATTTGGACAGCAGTATTTCTTCTTTTGCAAGAAGTTGTTTCGAATATGCGTTATCCGAAAAGAAAGACCTTTGGTTTTCTACCAAAGATACCATATCCAAAACGTACGACCATACGTTTAAAGACATTTTCAGCGAAATTTTTGAAAAGGAATATAAAAAGAAATTTGAAGAAAAAGGAATCGAATATTTTTACACTTTGATTGACGACGCTGTTGCAAGAATTGTCAGAAGCAGCGGTGGAATGATTTGGGCATGTAAAAATTATGACGGCGACGTTATGAGCGATATGATTGCTACGGCTTTCGGTTCGCTTGCCATGATGACGTCCGTTCTTGTTTCTCCGGACGGCAATTTTGAATACGAAGCCGCTCACGGAACGGTTACAAGACATTATTATCGCCATTTAAAAGGAGAAAGCACTTCGACAAATCCCGTTGCAACGATTTTTGCCTGGACGGGAGCGTTGCGTAAACGCGGCGAACTTGATTCAACGCCAGAATTGTGCGAGTTTGCTTCCAAACTTGAAAATGCCGTCATTCGTACGATAGAAGAAGGCGATATGACAAAAGACCTTGCGGCATTATTTAAAAGCGATACGGTTAAGGTCAATACGCTTAATACCGAAGAGTTTTTCGACGCAGTCGTAAAACGCATGAAATAAGAAATAACAAGTATGAAATAAGAGATGACAAGCATACGTAAATTTTGATTTGCATATGCTTGTTTTATTTTTCGGTTGTTTTCGTTTTAAAAAACGTAATTTAAAAAACGCAAATTTAAAAAAAACAATTTAAAAAACGTAATTTTTAAAAAAAAAGTAATTTAAAAAACGCAAATTTAAAACGGCATTAACTGTTTTAAATATGCTTAAATGTTTGATGATCTCTGATTTTATTAACACGATAAGGCGTAAAATGTAAAGAAAATTTAAACGTGAGGCAAACGGAATACAAAATTTGAAATGCTTTATAAATTAAACCTAAATAAAACTGAAAAAACCTAAATAAATCTGAAACGCACAATTAAGATTATCGTGCGTTTTAAAATTATAGCGGCTTAAACAGGTTATAGGGGGGACAGTTTATCGTTTTAGGGCTGTTAAGAATTTGTAAAACGCTTTTGCTTGCAAAGCAAATTTTACTTCCCATGAAAGCTGTAAAGTGGAATTTCAATATGATTTCAATTTTGTTTGTTATTTTGAACGGATACTTTTGAACTGATATTTTAAATTTTCATTCACAACCATTTTATTGACTATAAATTTTTAATGTGATATTATTAAAAAAAAGGGGATTACCAATGAGTTGTATTTGGCATGATATTGAATCTTCAAGGATTCAACCGACAGATTTTATAGCAGTTATTGAAATATCAAAAGGCAGCAAAAATAAGTATGAGCTTGATAAAGAAACAGGCGTACTTATTCTTGACAGAGTTCTTTATACTTCCACCCATTATCCGGCAAATTACGGATTTATTCCAAAAACGTACAGCGATGACGACGATCCGCTTGACGTTTTAGTTCTTTGCAGTGAACCTATCGTTCCTATGGCAATGGTCAGGTGCTATCCTATAGGCGTCATCATGATGCAGGACGGCGGCGATATGGATTATAAAATTATAGCCATTCCGTTTAAAGATCCTACTTGGAATTGTTACAAAGAAATTGAAGAACTTCCTCCTCACGTTATGGACGAAATTTCACACTTTTTCAGAGTATACAAACAACTCGAAGGAAAGGACACAACAGTTTTTCAGGTTAAGGACAGACAGTTTGCCGAATTGATTATTAAAGATAACATTCACGCTTATAAAAAGAAATTCGAAATTAAATAATTTGGATTTTAAAAAGATACTACTTTGCCGCTTGAAGCGGCAAATTTTATTTAAAACTTTTTGCGTTTACGATTGATTATCAAACTCATTAGAAAATTATCGACGGTTTTGCCACGCACGGTGACGACAAAGGTTTGCGATGAACAAAAGAACGTTTGCTAAGCGTCCGTTATGCTTTGCTCTGATTTTTATGTGCATAGGACTTTTTATCGGTGCGCTTTGTTTGAAAACACTTTTAGGAAGAATTTTATTGTTGACGGTTATGCTGATAGCCGTTATTTTGCTGTTTGTTTTCAAAAAGACGAGGAAGGCGGGATATATGCCTTTGTTTTTGTTAATCGGTTTTTTATGGATTACAGGTGCCTGCGATATTTACAATTCTACTACCGTTTCAAGCGGAAAATACGTTTTTTCAGGCAAAGTATCTTCCGAAATATCAGTTGGCGATGAGATATGCTTCACTATTGAAGACATCAACGTAAACGGAAAAGATTTTAAAGGTTCGGCTTACGTTTATTATTACGGTGACGATTTTGATTTTTCAAGCGGCGATTACGTTGTTATAGACGGAAAAATCATAAGCGATGAATACAATCCTTTTGACGGTAAATTTGCTTCGACGCTGACCGGCGGTAAAAGATATACGGTTTTGACTAGCGATTGCAAATTGTATAGGGAAGACTCGCCGGATTTTATTGATTCTATTCAGCTTAAAGTTAAGGAAAATTTCTATGAGCACACAAGGCAGGATACTGCCGACATAGCGGTTGCATTGTTGTTCGGAGATAAAAGTTTTATAAACAGAAATCTTTACGACGACGTGAAAGTCAGCGGACTTGCTCATACTCTGGCGGTATCCGGTTTGCACATAGGATTGCTTGCGGCTTTTATAAATTTTATACTTAAAAAGTGTAAAGCAAAGGGCTGGCTAAGGTTGTTAATCGTCGGAATATTGCTTTTTATATATTTGATTATGTGCGATTTTACAGCTTCCGCCGTCAGAGCTTATATTATGATAATTTGTCTGTCGTTTGCGGAGGTTATAGGCGAAAAACGTGACGGTTTATCCGCTTTGGCATTGGCGGGCATTATAATTTTGTCATACAGTCCGCTCTCTCTTTTTGCTTCGGGCTTTCAGCTTTCGATGTGTGCGGTGGCGGGGATATTGCTTTTGAATAAGTTGTTTATCCGCACGTTGCGAAGAAAGAATAAATTTACAGAAATCGTGGCAACGTCTATTTCTGCCAACGTCTTGACGTATCCGATAACGGCTTCGGCTTTCGGGTCGTTCCCGGTTTTATTTTTGTTGTCAAACCTTATAGTTTTGCCTTTAATGTCCGTTATGTTTATCGGCATAATATTTCTTGCCGTATTTACGTTGATTATACCGATTCCGAATATTCTGGTTATAGCAGATTATTTATTACTTCCGTTTAAAGCGGTCGTTCTGGCATGTTCGAGCGTCGGTATTGCAAATATGACGGTAAGCGGTTTGGGAGCGTTTTGTATAGGGTATTACGGAACGGTTTTTATAGCTTCCGATTACGTTTTCCTTCGCCGTGACTTAAAAATCAAAATTGCATTGAGTCTTTGGGCGGTAAGCACGTTTTTGTTTATTCTGCTGAATTATTTAGGAGTATAAATTGCGTGCATCGCTGTTACGGCAAAGTTACGTTTTTTACGTTTGTGCTTTGAAAATTAATAACGGTGATGAATATGCTGAATTAATTTCGGAATTGTATTTATATTTTTAATTTAAAATTAAAAAATTCTTTTGCGAAAAACGATTTAAGTAGGCAAACTTGTTACGACAATTTAATTAAGGCGTAATTAAATTAGTTCGGCTAAATTTAAAAATCGAAGACTGTTAAATTTAAAAATCGAAGTCTGTCAAATTGCCTATAACCGCAACTCGTTTTTGCGGATAATGTGAAGATAAAATTAAAGATTCAATTTTTGACTGACTATTGACTATTTTTATTTGTATGTTAAAATAATAAAAAGGGTATAAGCGGAGGTGAATTATGCAAAATTTCGTTATTACAATAGGCAGACAATACGGCAGTGGCGGCAAAGAAATCGGCATTGCTTTAGCAGATCGACTCGGGATTAAGTGTTATGACCGAACGCTTATCGAACTTGCAACGCAAAAATCAGGTTTCAGCCGTGAGGCGATAGAAAAGATAGACGAAAAGCAGGCAAATCCGTTTTTTGTTCCTATAATGCAAGGATATTACGGAACTCCGGCAGGCGGCAGTTTAGAACTTACTATGAACGATAAGCTGTTTTCGGTAGAATCGGAAATTATCAAAAATATAGCGATAAACGAATCTGCCGTTATAGTCGGACGTTGTTCAAACGTGGTTTTAAAAGATATGCCGCACGTTTTGAACGTATTTATACATGCTCCGATGGAAGAAAGAGTAAAGCGTATTATGGCACGAAAAAATCTTGACGAGAAAAAGGCAACGGAAGAAATAAAAAAGATTGATAAAAAAAGAGCACAGTATTTTGATTTCTACACGGGGAAAAAGTGGGGCGATCCTACCGAATATCACGTGACCTTTTCTTCCACGCTCGGCGTCAACGTAATCGTCGAAACGCTTGTAATGCTTTTGAAATCGGAAAAGTTTACGAGCTGATTGCATACCGTTTGACTTGAATCGTCAGGTTTGTTACAATCATAGTTAATCAGGAGAATTATGAACCAGTATTTTTTAATTTTTTTAGATATATTGCAGCGTGATTACGTCAAGTATCCTTTACTTGCCGTTTTATGCGTTTTGGTTTTGGTGTTTGCAATAGGCGGATTGATTCGTGATAATCTTGCAATGGCGGGTTGGGAAAAGAAACGATTCAAAAAAGTCAACGGCAGAAAAGTTGAGGTTTCCGATAGAGGTAAATATATAGTAAGAGACGGCGACGCGGTTTTTGAAATCGATACCGTTCCCGGCGAAAGTATAACGGTTTCAACCGAACGTATTAAGGATATGGACGAAGCCAAGCCGGAATTTGAATATGATGATACGGACGAGGCCAACGCTTCAATGGTGGTTGACACGCCGTCGCTTCCTAAAAAGAAATTCGACGATACGGAAAACGCTATTGTTCTTGAAAGCAAGCCGTTCGTTTCCGGCGCAAAAATTATGCCTGAATACCGCACAAGTTTTACGCCTATCGATTTGCCGAAGATTTTCCGCAATAAGACCGACGGCGAAAAACAAATCGAAAGAGTAACTCTCGGAGCTGCAAGAACGGTTATCGAAACGCTCAGTGCCGCCGAAGTCGAAAAAGAAAAGGCGGATAACGTTATCACAAATCAAGGCGAACCGGTTTTGCCTATAATTAAAAAACCTGCCGAAGATATATCGGAGAACGTTGACGTTGCTTTTAGCGAAACAAACGTTAGCGAAGTTTCAGACAACGGCTTGGAACCTGCCGATAGTTTTGAGGTAAATTCTTCGGAATCTACGTTGGCTTATGAATCTCAGGTTTCCTCCTCCGATGGCGAAGCAGCTTCGTCCGAAGCAGAAACAGGCTTTGAGAGCGATGATAAAGATTCCGCAGCTTTTGTTACGGAGCTTTCTAAAAACGATAGCGAAGTCGAAATCGACGCTCCGTCGTATTGCCTCGAATGCGGCGAAAAACTTGAACCGCACGCAAAATTCTGCGGAAACTGTGGCACAAAAGTCGCCGGTGACGTTGCTTGCTTGCAAAAACAGGTTGAAGAGATTGTCGGCGGAAATACCGAAAGTGATTTTTCCGCGCCGTCAGACGAGCAGTCGTCTGCCGTTGAGGTTGATAATAAAGACGTTGAAAATATTCCTTTAACCGAAATTGCTAATGTGCAGTCGGCAAATGAATCGTCCGATTTGTCTGCTACGGAAAATGTGGCAGACGAGCCATCGGCACAACTTGAAAAAACAGAAGAAGTCGACAAGGAAAGCGTTTTACATTCGGAAAGTGAAGAGGGCAACGTTAACCTTACAAGCGAAAATCAAATTGACGCAGAAGCGGAAGCCGTTCGTCTTGAAAACGAATATAACGAACTTAAAAAGGCAGAAAGGGAAGTTGAACGCGAAATTGAATTTGCTAAACAACTCGAGAAAGAATTGGCAAAGCAAAATGCTGTCAACGACAAACCTAAGGTAAAAGCCAAAAACGAAAACGACGCATATTTAAAAAGAGTCATTTCTCATACTCCAAACGTCGGAGAATTTGACGAAGCCATCGTTTTCGGCAGATATCAGATTATGACTTCCGATGACGGCAAATTCAGGTATCATTTGTTTACAAACAAAAACGAAGCCATATACGGTCGTGGCGGCTTTGACGATATCAAAATTTTGTTGTCGCATATAAACAGTTTTAAACTTGCAATCAAAGAAGGCAAGTTCAGCGTAGCGGGCGACGTCGACCATGGATACAGATTTATTCTTAAACGAGGAGAAGCGGAGTTTAAAGGAATTATCGTTTCGTCAAAAGAAAAAGCGTTAAAAACCATTGAGGATATCAAGTATTACGGTCTGACGGAAATCATAAGAAAAGACTAACGTCGTTTGTTTGTTCGTAAAGCAGCCGAAAGGTTGCTTTATGTTTTCATTTTTACGATTAAACAAAATTTTACGTTTGCGTGTTTAAGAATTATGTGACGTGCTTAATACGGCATACAACTATAAACAAGTTTAATCGTTATGCAAATAAAAAAATTAATAGTTTGGCAAAAACAGTTTTACATTTTTTTGCTGTGTGCTATAATTTATTCAATGAGTTAAAATTTATAGATGGAGGATTCTATGCAATATTCACACGAAGTAGAAAAAATGGCTTGTGTTGCAAAAGGACCTAATCATGGTCCTGCACCTATTCCCGAAGAAGCAAAATGGGTTCAAGCCAAGGAAATTAAAGACATCAGCGGTTTAACGCACGGTGTCGGTTGGTGTGCTCCGCAACAAGGTGCATGCAAACTTACCCTCAACGTAAAAGACGGAGTAATTCAAGAAGCTCTTGTCGAAACAATCGGTTGTAGCGGTATGACTCACTCGGCAGCTATGGCGGCTGAAATCTTAACCGGCAAAACGATTCTCGAAGCATTGAACACCGATTTGGTTTGCGACGCAATCAATACTGCTATGCGTGAACTTTTCCTTCAGATTGTATATGGCAGAACTCAATCTGCATTCAGCGAAGACGGACTTCCTATCGGAGCCGGTCTCGAAGACCTTGGAAAGGGTCTCCGTTCACAAACAGGTACAATGTATGCGACTGTCAAAAAAGGACCTCGTTATCTTGAAATGGCAGAAGGATACGTCACTAAAGTTGCACTCGACAGCGACAATCAAATCATCGGATATCAATTTGTCAAACTTGGCGTTTTGATGGAAATGATTAAAAAAGGCGTTGACGCAAACGAAGCGCTTCAAAAATGTACCGGCACTTACGGCAGATTTAAGGCGGAAGACGGTGCAGTCAAATATATTGACCCAAGACAAGAGTAAGGAGGCCAACTATGAGTGTTACTTTTGAAAGTTATGAAAGAAGAATTGATAAAATAAACGTCGCTTTGAAAAAATACGGCATCAAAGACCTTGAGGACGCAAAACAAATTTGCCTTGACAAAGGCGTCGATTGTGAAGCTATCGTAAAAGGCGTTCAACCGATTTGTTTTGAAAATGCCGTTTGGGCATATACCGTAGGTTGTGCTATTGCAATCAAAAAAGGTTGCAAAAAAGCTGACGAAGCAGCGGAAGCTATCGGCGAAGGTCTTCAGAGCTTCTGTATCCCGGGTTCGGTTGCAGAACAAAGACAAGTCGGTCTCGGCCACGGAAACCTTGCGGCTATGCTTTTGAGAGAAGATACAAAATGTTTTGCTTTCCTTGCAGGTCACGAATCTTTTGCTGCCGCTGAAGGTGCAATCGGAATTGCAAGAACCGCAAACAAAGTAAGAAAAACTCCTCTTAAAGTTATTCTTAACGGTCTCGGCAAAGACGCCGCTTTCATTATCAGCCGTATCAATGGTTTCACGTATGTTCAGACAAAAATGGACTATTATACCGGAGAAGTCAAGGTTGTTAAAGAAACTGCTTACAGCAACGGCGAGAGAGCAAAAGTCAGAGTTTACGGCTGTGACGACGTAACGGAAGGCGTTGCAATTATGCGTCTCGAAGACGTTGACGTTTCTATCACAGGTAACTCAACAAACCCAACTCGTTTCCAACATCCTGTCGCAGGAACGTACAAAAAATGGTGCGTTGACAACGGCAAAAAATATTTCTCGGTTGCGTCAGGCGGTGGTACGGGAAGAACTCTTCACCCTGACAATATGGCAGCCGGTCCTGCTTCATACGGCATGACGGATACTATGGGCAGAATGCATTCTGACGCACAGTTCGCAGGCAGCTCGTCGGTTCCGGCACACGTTGAGATGATGGGACTTATCGGAATGGGTAACAACCCTATGGTCGGCGCAAGCGTTGCATGCGCAGTTGCCGTTCAGGAAGGTATGACAAAATAAAAAACTAAATATGTTTTGAAATGAAACGTATAGAGATTAAAAACCGCTTTTAAAGCGGTTTTTAATCTTTTGCATAAGCAAAATAAAATTTACATAAACAAAGTAAAATTTGCATAAGCAAAGTAAAATTTGCATAAGCAAAATAAAATTTGCATAAGCAAACTAAAATTCACATAAACAAACTAAAATTTGCATAAGCAAAATAAAATTTGCATAAGCAAACTAAAATTTGCATAAGCAAAATAAAATTTACATAAGCAAAATAAAATTTACATAAGCAAAATAAAATTTACATAAACAAAATAAAATTTACATAAACAAAATAAAATTTGCATAAGCAAAGTAAAATTTGTAAAAGTAAACGCAAAATATACAAAAGTAAAAACTTAAAGTTTGCATAGGTAAGCGTAAAGTTTGTAT
>CAMGKS010000003.1 GCA_946056785.1 uncultured Clostridia bacterium | reverse complement strand
ATAATAAACTTATAAAACATAAAAGGTGGCTTATGGGGGCAGATTCAACTCAAAACGTAATATGCAAGGCAACCGGACTTAAAAAAACTTATTTCGGTTCTGTCGAAACGCCTGTTATAAGAGGTATTGACGTCGAGTTCTATGAAGGCGATTTTACTGCGTTGCTTGGCGAGTCGGGAAGCGGAAAATCTACGTTGTTATATTTATTGTCGGGTATCGAAACTCCAACGGAGGGGAGCGTAACGCTTTTAAATAAGGAACTCGGAAAAATTTCGGATAACGAGATGGCGGCATTAAGACGTCACGGTTTTTCTTTTGTTTATCAATTCGATAATTTGATAGGAAATATTACGGCGGAAGAAAACGTGCTTTTGCCGTTAAGACTTGACAGACAAGACGTAAAAACTCATAAAGAAAAATTTCAGGAGCTTATCGAATATCTTCAGATAAAAGACTGTATAAAGCGTTATCCTAAACAGCTGTCGGGCGGTGAACAACAAAGGGTGGCATTGTGCCGAGCGTTGATAACAAATCCTAAGCTGATTTTTTTGGACGAACCTACAGGAAGTCTTGACGCAAAGATGGGTACGCAAGTTATGGAACTTTTAAAAGATATAAACAAAACGAGAAAGGTAGCGCTTATTATGGTTACGCACTCTGCGTCTCATGCCGAATACGCTTCCAGACAAATCAGAATTAAGGACGGACAAATTGAAAGCGAAACAAGTCTTTCAAAATGATTCGCTTTTGACGGTTAAAAGCGTTGAATTTGTGTGTCGTCTAAAACCTAACGACTAATAGACAAATGCAAATAGACAAACGCAAAACGCTTTAAAGCGTGATAATTACGCTTGATAAGGTTTTACGTAATTATTTTAAAACGCTAAAATTTCAGTTGGTTAAGTAAATTTTGCCGGATAAACCGTTAGGCGGTGCGACTAAAACATGCTTGAAGGTTACGCCGCTTAAGAGCATAAAAGAAAAAATATGTTTAATCTCGCTTTAAAAAACTTAAAAGAAAAAATTTTTAAAACAATCGGAATGATAATCGCCGTTGCGCTTTCGATTGTGGTTTTATTTTGCGTGTTTTCTTTTAACGGAGCGGTAGAAAAATATCTCACTTCGGTTGAAACGGCGTCGTGCGGCAATGCCGACATAAGCATTACGCCGAAATCCGACAGCGCGAAAATTTCCTCTTTAAATGAAGCGAAGTCGGTCGAAGGGGTTGAATATGCCGTCGGGATATTGAATTTTTACGGCGAATCTGACGGAACATATTTAAACCTTGTCGGTCTCGACAAAAACGATTTTGAATTGCTCCATACGCTTGACGTCGTTTCCGGGTCTAAAGAAGAACTTTTTTCTAATGCCGAAAACGTTGCTATAAGCGTTAAAACGGCAAAGGATATGAATCTTTCCGTCGGCGATGAGATTGAAATTTCGGTTTTCGGCAGGACGAATAAGTTTTACGTATCTGCAATTTGCAAGCAGACGGGATATTTCGCCGAGGATAATCCTGCAAAGATTTTGGGGCACAATGCCGGCGGAATGGCAAGGCTAATCGGCATTTCGTTGGGCGGAATTTACAATAAGATTTTTGTTAAGGTCGAAAAAGGTTTTTCGGTTTCAAGTGTGGTTGACAATATAAAAGCGACTGAAACTTATGGAAAAATGACTGTCAAAGAATCGGTTGATTATGAGTATATAAATCAGCAAAGTAAGTCGTACGGCGCCACGGTTGTGATAGGCGGAATTGCCATAGCAATTTTAATCGTTGGGGCGATAGTTATTTTATATATGCTCTCATCCGAGGAAAAACGCATATTGATTTCAAAACTTACGGCAATCGGCGCCACTAAAAGACAGCTTGTCGGCTTATTTATGACCGAAAACGGATTTATTTCTTTGACGGGTTTGCTTTTAGGATTGTGCCTTGCTCCGTTAGGTTTATTTATTTTGCTTAAAGCGACGATATCTGAAGCGGTATTTTCCGTAAATGCCGGATTGCTTATCGGAGCGGGTATATTGATAGCCGCAATTTCGTTTGCCGCAGGATTTTTGCCTTATTTAATTTCTAAGCGTAAAAGTTCAAGAGAAAATCTTATTTCGGAAAAAGGCAAGGGGATAGCTGAAAAAATTGTTACGTGCGTATTAATCTCAGTTGTCGTTGCCTTAACGTTTACTATGTTTTTTGCAAAGAGTCCGACAAGCCGTGGCGTTGCGGGAATTATAAACGTTGTCGCCATAGCTCTTGCTACTTGTTTTCTGGCTCCGCATTGCGTAAAGTTGTTTGGTAAAATATTTAAAAAGTCGAAAAATCCTTCGGTTTATATTGCAGGCAACAATCTTTCGGTAAGACGCACGTCAAGAGGAATTAAACTTTTGACGCTCGGGGTATCCGTAGGAATTTTGCTTACTTTGTCTTATACGGTTACAAAAGCCGTTTTCAGCGATTTTAAAAAAGATTACAGCGATTTGATTTTTGTGACTAACATATCTTCCGATACGTCCGCCGATTACGACAGGGTCGCAGCCGTCGGCGGAGTCGACAAAGTCAGCAAGGCTATTTGGCTTAAGGGCGAAGCGGAGATAGTCGGCAATAAAAAGTCGGTAAACGTTATAGGAGTGGACGACGTTTTTGAAATTATAGATTTCAGATTTAAAACCGATAAATCGGTTTGTTTGCAACGCTTAAACGATGAGGAAAAAAATTATTGCCTTATAGATTATGCATACAGCGTACTTTACGGCTTAAAAGAAGGCGACGTTATTTCAATAAGTTTTGAAAATAAAACGGCAACCTTTACGATAGGCGGAATTGTCCGTCAGGAACTTTTCGGCGGAGCATATATCGTGGCAGGAAGGAAGAACCTTTCTGCCGCTATGGGAATAAGCGGGTATGATACGATTGTCGCAAAAGCCGTAAACGCCGACAAAGTTGCAAAGGAAATGCAAGCGAGTTTTTCCGTAAACAATTTATTCGTTCTTACGGCTTTGGAAACGTTCAGTTGGGAGTCGGAATCGTTTGACAATATCTTTAATCTTATAGGAAGTATGGCGATATTGTTTATTCTTGCGATATCGGCAAGCGTTGTAGTGAACGTTGTGATTGCAAGGGGAACGGCTAAAAACGAAAGGTCGCAACTGTTGCTTTTGGGAACTATAAAAAAAGATTTGCTTTTATCGGAATGGCTTGAATATTTCATCGTAGCGCTTGTTTCATTTATTGTAGCTATGGCGTTTTCCGCTCTCCATATTGCAAGCTTAATTTATGCTCTTTTGCTCTTTGATTTATACTTTGAGTTCTACTACGTTGCATGGGTGGCGTTTACCGTAAGCGGATTAATGTGCGGCTTATATGCCTTATTGCCGTTTATATTTTGTTTTAAAAAGGGATACGGCGTAAAAGGCGTCAACAAAGAGTGACTTTAAATAGGCAGTTTTTTGCGGCGTATTGCCGAACGTTTGTAGCAATTACTGGCATAGTTAATTTAGCTGACAAGGCGTCTGAACGTGCGGTTGAATTTTATTGATAATTATGCCGTTGCACTCAGCATGGCTAAAAGTGCAAAGAGCAGTTTGTTAAAGAATTTTTCTCTTGTCATAAAAATCGTCATAAAACGCATTGCATATTGCAAAATATGCGTTTCTATTGCAAAAAAGGTGAAAACAGGATAAAATAATTTTATGGGTTTCAGTTTGAAAAAAAATAAAAGAAACTTTTTAATATCGTTGATTATTGTCCTCGTCGTACTAATATCGTGCGGTCTTTTTGCTTGCAATAAAACCGCTAAGCCTACGGAAAGAGAACAAGCGGTAAACGAATTTAAAAACGGCTTTATGATTGCCTGCAATAATTCGTGGAGCTATTTGCTGTCAAAAAGCGAAGTGGAGAATCTTTCAAACGAAGCACATTATATTTATCAGAAAGCATTAACGGATATGTACGCGCTTGCTATAGATAAATCGGGCGTGCGTACGCAGAAAATAAAAGCTTTGGCAAACGCACTGAAAACCGATGAAGAATTGCAAAAGCTGATCAGAAGCGAAAAATTCGATTCTACCAAGCTAGTGAATATTTTGGACGAACTTAGCTTTACAGGGGCTGACTATACGGGCGTTGTCGTTTCCGTCCTTAAAGAATGGATAAACGGCGGATATTCGCTTACCGAAAAAGTTTTGTCGGCTTTAACCGCTCGAAAAGATTCGTTAGGAGTTTCGGTTTCGGCTGAGAAGAAAAAAGAATTTTCCGAAGTAATCGGCGACGTTGAAATGCTTAATAGCGGTTTGATTTCGGTTGAAAGCGATAAGAGCGAAATTTTAGCGGACGTCGAATCGTCTGAAAAAGATTTGCTCACGCTTATTGATTTTGTCGTGAATATCAAAGGCTCTCTTGATTTGAGTTCGATTGCAAATTTCGGCAATTTAGTTACGGACGGACAGATAAGTTCTAAAAGCGTTGACGAAGTTTACACTTATATTCAAGGATTGTTTTTCGCAATAGAAACTCTTACGAACGAGTTGGAACCGTCGAAACTTGTCGGTTTGTCCGAAACAGTCAATAAATTGAAAAACGTATTCGGCGGTATCTATACGTCCGATTCGGTGCTTAACGCCATAAACAATTATCTGGCAATAGGCAGCACGTGCATAGATTACGTTCCGCTTGTTTCCTATATTGCGGAGTGGTGCGGAAAATGCATAGATAAACCGCTTGTAAAATCATTTATGGAAATATACACGCAAGAAGTGCCTGTTGAAAACTACGGACTGATAATCGGCAAATTTGCGTATAAATTTTTCGAATCTACGGCGGCGGCTTCTCTCAAAGAAAAAGCGGCAACTCTTTCAGAAGCAATATCGGGCGATATCGATAAGATAGGATACGCCTGGATGGTGTTAAATGCAGCGTTTGAACAGTCGGAACTTAAATTGGGCGATAAGTCGGAATATCTTTCGGAAGTCGAGCAAAAAAAATTGTCTGCCCTTGTAGTGTTCAGCTTAGTACGCCATCAATATTTATCAAACGTTATCGCTTTTGATTTGCGTGCAAAACTTGATCCGTCCATTAGCGTGATAAACGGAATAACTACCGAAATAAGTTGGTTTAAAAGCATAAAAAAATATGTTTTGGACGACGACGTAAATCCGAGCGGTATAGCGCGCAGTTTAATAGAATCTCTTTCTCAATATGAAGATTCAGAAGGAAATCCTACCGTAGGTACGGTTTGCAGTTGGGCTAAGGCTATATACGAGGCGGGCAATACGCTTTTCGGACAAATTTCAAAAGACTATGCGGCTAGGGTCGCCGAAGTTATAGACAACGTCATAGATAAATTTTATGAAAATTCAACCACGTACAAAGAGCTTGCCGATATGTACGATTCTTTGTCGGGAAATTACGTTCAATCAGACAGTGAATCGTATGATAAATTGTGTACCTTGTATAACGAAGCAAGCATCGAATTTATACTCAAACTGCTCGGCATAGTTCAATAAATTTATTGAGTTTAAGTGGCGAATAATTTGCGTTTGCCGTATTACATATAAATCTGCGTTTGCCGTATGCATATAAATCTGCGTTTGCCGTATTTTTATTTTACGTCGCCTTTATTAAGTCGCCTTTTCAAGCGGAAGTTAAGATAGAAAAACGGTTGCCAAGCAGGATATGAAAGAGACGTATTTTGCATTCAGACGACTGAGATGCGAATTTTTAATATTAAAAGATTAAACGGCGTTTAAAACAAAGACGGCAGATTTAACGGAAAAATTATATTATTTGTTAAAATTTGTGAAATTTAATTGCTTTTTATAATTAGTACTTGCATAAACGGAAATAACGTGATAAGATATAAACACAAAAGAATCTGTATCGATGTAAATTACGGAGAGTAAGATGGCAAAATATGCGTTGCGTTAACTTGCGACAAACCGATTAGCCATAATTGCGGCTATGAGCGTCGCCAAATTAAACGCTGAACATTAAAAAAATTATGCCATCGTCAGATGGCATTTTTTGTTGCCTATATGCCGATACTAAAAGGAGGTAAAATGAGAGTAGGCGTTATTGGAATCGTTTTAAAGGGCGATAAGAACGTGAGCATCGAAATGCAAAAATTGCTGAACGAATATTCCGACGTGATAATCGGACGAATGGGAGTCCCTCGTGACGGAATGAGTGCAATAAGCCTTATTGTCGAAGGCTCGGTAGAAAGAATATCGGCTCTTGCCGGTAAACTCGGAAAGTTTCCTCAACTGTCAGTCAAATCTGCTTTGACAAGTTTTGGAACAGATGAAAATTAAAGGAGATTAAATTTATGAAAACAAAAAAATTGTTGTCGGTTTTATTAATAATCGTTATGGTTGTTACAATGGTCGGTGTTCTTGCAGCTTGCAACAAGGACAACGAACAAAAAACTTTGAGAGTGGCTTTGCCTGACGGCACTCCGCTTCTTGCAATGGCAAATATTATGGATAATCCCGTTACGGTAGGCGGATATAAGCTTGATTTCAACGTCATCGATTCAAGTTTGATCGGCAGTGAAATTACCGGTGAAAAAGCGGATATAGCAATAATGCCGACAAATGCCATCGCTAAATTGTATTCTTTGGGAGCCGATTATAAAATCGTTACCTCAAACGTTTTCGGCGTATTGTATCTTATTGGAAACGCAGACGAAAGCTTTACTCTTGATAAGTTGATAGGAAAGGTGATATATTCTATCGGTGAACAGAACACTCCGCAACTCGTTCTCGAAAAAGTGCTTAGAGGAAAACTCGGAGAAGATAAGATTGTTTTGCAGAGCACCGCAGAAAGCGGAAAAGTAGCAATAAATTACGTAACGAGCGGTCAGCAGGTAATTGCCGCAATCAAGCAGGGAAAGGCAGATTACGGCCTTGTCGGTGAACCGGCGGCGACTAACGCAACGGCAAACGGCCTTAGCAATCTCTACGATTTGCAGGAAGGCTGGAGCGAAGTTACGGGTTCTTTAAACAAGTATCCGCAAGCGTCGCTCGTTGTAAAGGCAAGTCTTGCAAAAGATAAAGAATTTATCAACGCTCTCGTAAAAGTCATGACTGAAAATTTGAATTATATTTCAGACACTGAAAAACAGGCGGGACTGACCGGGCTGTTTAAAGGTTACGGCAGTTCGGTGGCATTCCCGGCGGCTTCTATACCGAGATGCAATATTGACGTCAAATGGGCTGAAGATATAAAGGCGGACATCGAAAGCTATCTTGCGATTTTCGGAATGGCGGCACCTGACGAAGGTTTTTATTATAAGAGATAAAATAGCCGCTTAAAATAGTGAGCCGACTGAATTTATAATAAACGTAGGCAAAGAATAACAAAACGCTTGGAGTTTGTTTGCAAAACTAATTATGAAGAACGTTTAAAGCCGATAAATTTCTAAGCTAAAATGCGTTGGAATTTACGACGCACGCTTATTAAGGCGGCGATAAAAGATGCTACACGAGGCATTGATAAATAAAACGGCATAACAAAAGCGTAATTTAGCGGCAAACAAATTTCAATAACGTTTAAAGGTGAAAAATGACGAACGGCGGAAAAAGTAAAGAAATTGAAAAAAAAGAAAATACCGATAAAAACGTAAAAAACAAATTCGTCGGTTTTGTTAAAAAACCCGTGGTTAAAAAAATTTTCGAAGCGGTATTTTATCCGCTTTGTTCCGTCGGACTTATTTTTATCGTTTGGGCAATAGCGGCTGCTGCTATAAGCAAGCCGCTTTTGTTGCCTGACGTAGGCGAGGTACTTAAACTGTATTTCGGAATGTTAAAAGAAAAGGAAATATGGGTTTACGGCGGTTGGACGCTTTTGAGAACGCTGGAGTGTTTTGCGATTTCCGCCTTTGCCGCTTTTGCGTTGTCCATGCTTTCGGCTTTTGCAAAACCTGTTCATAAAATCTTTTCGCCTATTATAACCATATTGCGAGCGGCTCCGACTTTGGCTGTAATACTTTTGATTTTGATTTGGGTCGATTATGCGTACGCCCCGATCATCATAGGTTTTTTGATTGCTTTTCCGATTTTGTATTCGGCGTTTTATTCGGCGATTACGGGGGTGGACGAAAACTTATTGAAGATGGCGAAAACGTTTAAATTGTCGAAAACGGATATCGTGCGATTTATATATTTGCCGAGCATAAAAAGACCGTGTTTAGAAAGCATGCGGAGCACGGTGTCGCTTACCGCAAAAGTCGTGATAGCAACCGAAATTATGGCACTTACCAAAAAGAGCATAGGTTTGTTGATGCGTACGGCAAATCTCAGTTTCGATACGGCGTACCTTTTAGCCCTTACTATATTTGCCGTAATTTTGTCGTTTATTTTGGAAGGCGTTTTTTCATTGATTATAAAAATCACGGAGGTGGTAAGATGAGCGTCAGCGTTAAAGGACTTAACGTTGCTTTCGGCGAAAAGAAGATATTCGAAGATTTCGATTTCGAATTCGATGAGAACAAGATAACCTGCATTTTAGGAAAATCGGGAATAGGGAAGTCGACGCTGCTTAACGCACTTGCGAATCTTATTCCGTATGAAGGCGATATAGAATGCGAAAAAACGTCTTACATTTTTCAAGAAGACAGGTTAGTTCCCAATCTTTCTTTGGAAAAGAATCTCGAGCTGGTGTTGAGAAAGATTATCAAAGACAAAGCGGAACGCAAAGCGAAAGTCAAAGAGATGTTAGAAAAAGTCGAACTTTCAGGCGAAGAAAAATCGCTCAAAAAAGAATTGTCCGGAGGAATGGCTCAAAGGGCGAATATGGCACGTGCGTTTTTATATCCGTCTGAAGTTTTGCTGCTTGACGAACCGTTTAAAGGCCTTGACCCATCGATGAAAGGCAGACTTATCAAAACGTTTCTTAAGCTTTACGAAACGGAAAAACGGACGGTAATTTTCGTTACGCATGCAATAGACGAAGCATTGCTTTTAGCGGATAAAGTCGTTATTGTAAAAGATTCTCCCGTAAGAGTGGACGAAATTATAGAAATCGGTATCCCGAAAGAAAAAAGAGTTTTATCGGACGATTCTTTGGCGGAAATAAGAAAAAAATTACTTGACAGCTATGAATAATAGCTGTTTAATTTGCTTGACTTAGTTTTGCGTAATGTTTATAATAGAAAAGAATTTTAAGCTGATATTTTATCTAACAATTTATCGAGTATGAATGGAGGACACGATGAAAGAAAGTATACATCCAAATTATCACGATGCAACAGTTACATGTGCTTGCGGAAATACGTTTGTTACGGGCACTACAAAAGATACGACTGACATCAGAGTAGAAATTTGCTCGAAATGCCATCCGTATTTCACAGGCAAACAGAAGCTCATTGACTCAGGTGGACGTATTGAGAAGTTTAACGCTAAGTTTAACCGCAATAACGAAAACAAATAACACCGTAATTAAAATGCAGCTTCGCTGCATTTTTTTTACTTAAAGGTAGCGTATTGAAAGATAAAGAGAAAAAGAAAAAAACATATCGACGTTCTTCGATAGGAGGACAGGCGGTATTAGAAGGCGTAATGATGCGTGGCGAAAGTTCGGTTGCAACTGCCGTTCGTACTTCGAGCGGCGAAATTGAAATCGAAACGTCACGATTCAAGCCTGCCAAAGAAAAGAGCGTTTTTTTCCGATTGCCTTTTATACGGGGAATAGTTAATCTTTGTACGCAACTTTTCAGCGGAACGGCAATTTTATTGCGTTCGGCAGAAGTATACGGCGATTTTGCCGAGCCGACGAAGTTTGAAAATTTTGTCGCTAAAAAGTTTAAAATAAACCCTATGAATTTGCTTATGGGGTTTTCGGTTATTTTAGGTTTATTGCTTGCCATAGCATTATTTATCGTCTTGCCTAACGTAATTACGTCTGCAATTTGCGATAACGTTTCGGCTATTTCGGGACACAGACTATATAGTCTTTGGTATAGCCTTATAGAAGGCGGCTTGCTATTGCTTGTGTTTATAATTTACATATTGCTTGTTACGGCAATGAAAGATATAAGACGAGTGTTTATGTATCACGGTGCGGAGCATCGCACTATAAACTGCTATGAACACGGACTGGAGCTTACGGTTGAAAACGCTCAGAAAATGAGCACTGCTCATAGCCGTTGCGGAACCACGTTTACATTTTTTGTTCTTGCCATTTCGATTTTTGTATTTGCTTTGGTAAATTATCTTTTGAACGTTTTGGGTTGGCAGACCGATAACAAACTGCTTAATGCTCTGATAAAAATTCCCTGCAAACTTGTTTTTGTCCCGATTATTGCCGCAATTGCATACGAGCTTTTGAAATTGCTCGCTAAATTTGATAATTGGTTCGTAAAAATTTTACGTGCTCCCGGCATGTTGCTTCAAAAACTGACGACCAAAAAGCCTACCGACGATATGGTAGAAGTCGCCATTGCCGCTTTTAACAAGGTTAGGGAAATGGACGCAGACATAACTATCCCTACGCAAAAGTTCAATATAAAAGTGCCTTATTCAGTGGCAAGAAACAGATTGTCGGGTATCTGTCCGAAAGCGGAACAGTCGGATATAGATTGGCTGATATGCGAAGTGCTTGAAATCAAACGTGACGCATTAAGCGAGTTGAAACTTATAGACGGAAAAAGTTTCGAAGCTATGGAAAAAATCGCAAAGAAAATGTCCGGAGGTATGCCGCTCAGCTATGCGTTGGGATTTCAAGATTTTTACGGCTACAAAATAGCGGTGAATGAAAACGTATTAATTCCTCGTCCCGAGACGGAAGAACTTTGCGACAAAGCACTCGAATATTTAACCGATGACGGCAGCGAAAAGAAAGTGCTCGATTTGTGTACGGGAAGCGGAGCTATTGCAATCGTTATAAAGAAAAAGTCCGCCGCTTCGGTAACAGCTTCGGATATATCCGAGAGGGCTCTTGACGTAGCAAAGGCAAACGCTTTAAACAACGGGGTTGAAATAAACTTTGTCAGAAGCGATATGTTTGAAAAAATCGACGGAAAATTTGATATGATAATTTCAAATCCGCCTTATATAGAAAGCGGCGAAATTGCAAAACTCGACGATTCCGTAAAGAAATTCGAACCTATATCGGCATTGGACGGCGGAGCCGACGGCTTAAAATTTTACAGAATACTTGCCGCCGAAGCGTTCTCTCATTTGAATGAAAACGGCGTTTTGCTTATGGAAATCGGTTTTAATCAGGGCGAAAGCGTCAAGAATCTGTTTTTAAGCGTAACAGACGAAAAGGGAAAGCAACCGTTTGTAGAGGTAGTAAAGGATATGTCGCAAAACGACAGAATCGTGATTGTAAAAAGATAAACCGAATTTGATTTTTAGAATATACAGAGGTAATTATGAAAATAAGTGAAGGAATGCTGACTAAGCTCGATAAGATCGAAGAAAGATACGATTTTTTATCAAACGAGCTTGCGAAAGGCGAAGTCGTTTCCAATCAGAACGAATTTAAAAAATTGAGTAAGGAACGCTTCGACCTTGAACCGATTGTAGAAGGCTACTTATCGCTTAAAAGGCACAAGCAGGAACTTAGCGATCTCGAAAAAGCTATTGCAAGCGAAACCGATCAGGATATGAAATCTATGTTCAAAGACGAATACGACGATATGCTTAAAACGCTTGACGAGGACGCACAAAACGTAAAGGTGCTGTTGTTGCCCAAAGACCCAAACGAAGACAATAACGTTGTTTTGGAAATACGAGGCGGTGCAGGCGGAGACGAGGCGAGTTTGTTCGGCGCCGAGCTTATGAAAATGTACAAGGCGTATGCCGAACGCAACCGTTGGAAAGTCGAAGATATATCGATGAACATGACCGAACTCGGCGGAGTGAAAGAAGCCGTTTTTCTGATAACAGGTAAAGGGGCGTACGGAAAACTTAAATACGAAAGCGGCGTTCACCGCGTACAACGAGTTCCGGCTACCGAATCGCAGGGCAGAGTTCATACTTCCACCGTAACGGTTGCTGTATTGCCCGAAGCGGAAGACGTCGAAATCGAGATTAACGAAAAAGATTTAAAGATAGATACTTTCAGAAGCAGCGGGGCCGGCGGACAGCACGTCAACAAAACGGAATCTGCCATAAGGATAACCCATTTGCCGACGGGACTTGTTATCGAATGTCAGGACGAGAGAAGCCAGATTAAAAACCGTGAAAAGGCCATGAAGGTTTTAAAGTCGAGACTTTACGATTATTATCAATCGCAAGCCGATAAAGAATATTCGGAACAGCGCAGAGCCCAAGTAGGCACGGGCGACCGCTCTGAAAGAATCAGGACGTACAATTTTCCGCAGGGAAGAGTGACGGACCACAGAATAGGATTAACGTTGTATACGCTTGACAAGTTTATGTTGGGCGATATAGACGAAATGGTCACCGCATTGCGTATTGCGGTACAGAATAAATTGTTGGAAAACATAGAATAGGAGGCATGCATTATGATAGTTAAATATAATAAAGCGAGAAATTTGATTGAGGAACATGCGTATAAACCGAATTTGCAGGACGTAGCTCAGCCTAATTTGTTAAGAAACGTATTCAGCTATGGTTCAATTCCTAAAACCGCTTTCAACTTCAGAACGGTACAAATGGATACGCCGAAAGATTTGTTTATTACCGATACCACTTTCCGTGACGGACAGCAGTCGTGTTCTCCTTTTTCCGTAGAAAATATAGTTGAGCTTTATAAGATGCTTCACCGTTTGTCAGGACCGAACGGAATAATCAGACAGAGCGAATTTTTCCTTTACAGCGAACAGGACAGAAAAGCCGTTGAAAAATGTCTGGAACTCGGTTATAAATTTCCGGAGATTACAAGTTGGATAAGAGCTAACGAAAAAGATTTCGAACTTGTTAAATCGTTCGGGTTGAAAGAAACGGGTATACTTGTAAGCTGTTCAGATTATCACATTTTCAAAAAGATGAACATAACTCGTAAACAGGCTTTGGATAAGTATCTCAGCATAGTAAAAATGGCGCTTGAAAGGGGTATTCGTCCTAGATGCCATTTTGAAGATATTACAAGAGCGGACTATTTCGGTTTTGTCGTTCCTTTTGCAATCGAGCTTATGAAGTTGCAGCAGGAAAGCGGTATTCCTATTAAAATCCGTGCATGCGATACGATGGGCTATGGCGTCAGCTATCCGGGAACCGCCTTGCCGAGAAGCGTACAGGGTATAATTTTCGGACTTAAATATTATGCGGAAGTTCCGTCCGAGCAACTTGAATGGCACGGGCATAACGATTTTTATAAGGCGGTTGTAAATTCCGCAACGGCATGGCTTTACGGTTGCAGTTCCGTCAATACTACCGTGATGGGAATAGGCGAACGTACGGGAAACACGCCGCTTGAAGCTATGGCAATCGAATATGCTTCTATAAAAGGACATAACGGCGGTATGGATTTATCCGTCATCACGGAAATCGCTGACTACATGGAAAACGAAATGGGAATAGATATTCCGCCTAGAACGCCGTTTGTCGGCCGCAATTTCAACGCAACGAGAGCGGGTATTCATGCGGACGGCTTACTTAAAAATCAGGAGATTTACAACATATTCGATACCGAAAAAATTCTTCACCGTGCACCTACTGTAATTGTCGACAGTTTTTCAGGCCTTGCAGGTATTGCATTTTGGATAAATAAATATTATAATTTAACGGGTGAGGATGTTATCGATAAAAAGGACGACCTTATAGTTAAGATGAAAGAGATGGTCGATAAAAAGTATGCCGAGGGAAGAACCACTATGATGAGCGACGGCGAACTTAATATGATGATTAAGGCTATCGATCCGCAGAGATACGAAACTTTAAAGTCGCACCTTAAAACGAAAAAATCCGAAAACTAAATTTTTATAATGAGGGGTAAAATATGATTAGCATTATTTACGGGTCAAAAGGCTCTGGCAAAACCAAAAAGATGATTGATATGGCAAACGACGCCGTCGATAAGACCAAGGGTATTGTCGTTTATCTTACGGATACAGACAGATATATGCCGAATCTCCGTAATCAGATGAAAAAAATCAATACGAAAGACGAAGAAGTTTTTAACGAGGCGGAACTCATCGGTTTTATTAAAGGTATTATTGCCTGCAACTACGACATAACCACGTTCTTTATCGACGGAGCTCACCGCATCTGCCATAAAGACGTTTCCGAAATGGAAAAGTTTTATCAATGGATTTGCGAAAAGGGCGTAAAGTCGAATATCGAGTTTTTCGTTACGGCGAGCAAGGACCTTGACGAAATGCCGGACTTCTTGAAAAAGTATATTTAACTAAGCAATAAGTTTATTAGTCAAATAAGTTTATTGTTAAATAAGTTTATTGCGATATTTTATTGCGATGTAACGTTTATATCGCATTGCGTTATATTATTGCAATCGGAACGCTGTTTTCGGCTTGTTTCGGTTGCAATTTATAAACGTTAACGTGCAAAACCAAAAATGCTATGTAAAGTTGCAAACGGTTGATTTGCTATAAAAGCGGAATTTGCTTTTTATAAATTCATGCGTATGAGGTAAAACCCGGACAGAGCGGTTTTATTTGTAAATTGTGACAATAATATCTAAAAAAGGAATTGCTAAAACAAAATGAAGTATATCAGCACCAGAAACGTGAAAGCTACAGTGAACAGTCCCGAAGCAATTATCAAAGGGATTTCTGAGGACGGCGGACTTTTTGTGCCGTCCGATTTTCCTATTTTGTCGGAAGCCGATTTCGCTAAAATGGCGGATATGGAATATTACGAACGTTCGGCTTTTGTGCTCGGGAAGTTTTTAGACGAGTTTACAAGCGACGAATTGTTGAAAATGACAAAAGCGGCATACAGCCGTTTCGATTCGGAAGAAACGGCGCCCGTTGTGAAACTTGACGACAACTTGTTTGTGCTCGAACTTTTTCACGGACCTACGTATGCCTTTAAAGATATTGCTTTGACGCTCTTGCCGCACCTTATGACAAAAAGCAAAGAAAAACTTGCCGATAAAAGCAAGACGTTGATTTTGGTCGCAACGAGCGGCGATACCGGCAAAGCCGCATTAGAAGGGTTTAAAGACGTCGACGGAACGGCTATAATTGTATTTTATCCTTCCGACGGTGTAAGCGATATGCAGAAATTGCAGATGATGACGCAGGAAGGCAAAAACGTTAAAGTCGTTGGAATCAAAGGCAATTTCGACGACGCTCAGACTGCTGTCAAAAAGGTTTTTACCGATCCTGAAATAGCAAAGTTATTGCTTGACGAAGGTATAAAACTTAGTTCCGCAAATTCGATAAATTGGGGCAGACTTGCACCGCAAATAGCTTATTACGTTTCTACGTACGTCGATTTGGTATCGTCGGATGAAATTGAAATGGGCGACAAAATTAATTTCGTCGTTCCTACCGGAAATTTCGGAAACATTCTTGCAGGTTATTATGCATATAAGATGGGAGTGCCCGTCGGAAGATTGATTCTTGCTTCTAATCAGAATAACGTTTTGACAGATTTCTTCCATAAAGGCAAGTACGACGCCGACAGAAAGTTTTTCAAGTCGATTTCTCCGTCGATGGATATTTTGATTTCATCCAATCTTGAGAGATTGATTTTCGAGGCGGCGGACAGAAACGACGAAACCGTAAAAAAGCTTTATAAAGACTTAGCGGACGGCAAATCGTTTGTATTCGACGTTTCTAAAATCGATGAGATTTTTGGAGCGGGTTGGGCAAATGAAGACGAGACAAAGGACGCTATTGCCGATACTTTGGATGAGTACGACTATCCTATAGATACGCATACCGCTGTCGCTATGAGCGTTTATAACGATTATCAGGACGAAACGAATGATGAAAACGCAACCGTCGTTGTGTCAACGGCAAGTCCTTATAAATTTCCGCTTGACGTGTATAATGCAATTCATCATTCCAATAAAAAGATGGACGCGTTCAAAGCTGCACAAATGTTAGAGGAAGAAATTTCTATGGACGAGCCTGACGGACTTAAAACGCTTCAAGCCAAAAAAATTCTTCACGACGCTGTTATAGAAAAAGACCAAATAGCGGAAGAAGTTTTAAAATTTGCAAAAACTCAAAGGATTTAATATATGTTTAAGGAACAGAAAGTATTATTAAGCGGTATTCAACCTACAGGCATAATGACAATAGGAAATTACATAGGGGCGGTACAAAACTGGTTGAAATTGCAAGACGATTATCTCAGCGTTTATTTTATCGCCGACCTTCATGCTCTCACAATAAAGCAGGACCCGACAGAATTCCGTCAAAGAGCTTTATCGTTTTATGCTCAATATATTGCCTTCGGTCTTGACCCTGAAAAATCTATTTTATATTTTCAATCGCACGTTCCCGAACATACGAAACTCAGTTGGGCTTTAAATTGCTTTACTTACGTAGGCGAAGCACAAAGAATGACGCAGTTTAAGGATAAAAGTGCAAAACATCAGGATAATATAAATATGGGACTTATGGATTATCCCGTTTTGATGGCGGCAGACATCCTTCTTTATCAATCGGACTTAGTTCCTGTCGGGATAGACCAAAAGCAACATCTTGAACTTACGAGAGATATAGCAATGCGTTTCAACAACCGTTTCGGCGACGTTTTTACGATACCGGACGGCTATATCCCTAAAAACGGAGCGAAGATTAAGTCTTTGCAAAATCCGTTGATGAAAATGAGTAAATCAGACCCTGACCCTAACGCTACCGTTTCCGTCATCGAAGACGCCGACAGCATTATGCGTAAATTCAAGCGCGCCGTAACAGACAGCGGCAATGAAATCATTTTCGACGAAAACAAACCGGGAATTTCAAATCTTATCAGTATTTACAGCGAGATGACGGGTAAGACTATAAAAGAGACGGAAAATGAATTTGTCGGAAAGGGCTACGGAGATTTTAAAAAGGCCGTAGGGGAAGCTGTCGTCGAAAAACTCCGTCCGGTACGTGAAGAATATGAACGTCTTATAAAAGATAAGGCATATCTTCTTGAAACGGCTAAGAAGGGCGCTGAAAAGGCGAGATATATAGCTTCACGCACAGTCAAGAAGGTTTATAAAAAGCTTGGACTTGTAGAGCAGGAGTAAGATGTACGGTTATATAATTCCCGACAAAATGAATATGTATATCAAAGACTTTGCCCTTTTCAAAGCGTATTATTGCGGTTTATGCAAAACGCTTGGGAAAACGGGGGCTCCGCATACCAGATTTTGCGTAAGTTATGATATGACGTTTTTGTCGGCATTGTTGCACAGCCTTAACGGCGTAGAACCAAAAATTAAAAATGCGCCGTGTGTGCTTAGTCCGTTAAAGAGAAAGAGTTTTGTCGTTGACGACGAAATTTCGAGACAAGTGTGCGACGTTACCGTCATACTTGCATATTTTAAGTTGATTGACGACGTGACCGACGGACAAAAGTTAAGAGGTATGTTTAAGCCTTGGTTATATTGCAGAATGCGTAAAGCAAAAAAAAGAATGCCAAAGGTTTACGTAACAATTAAAGAAAGTTATAAACAGCTTAACGAGTTGGAAAGAAAAAACACGTCTAAAATAGACGCAGCTTCCGAACCGTTTGCCAATATGCTTAAAGAAGTCGTTTCTTTGTTGGTTAAAGATTGCGACGACGATACGAAAACTTTTGCATATCATTTAGGAAAACTTGTTTATCTGTTCGACGCAATAGACGACGTCGAAAAAGATAATAAGAAAAAAAGATACAATCCTTTTAATTCTGCGTATGGAGCCGAAAAAAGCAAATCGGAATTTATTAAAAAGCATTATACCGATATTGAATTTACATTGAAAAGCAGTTATAACGCTTTAATGGACGCATATGATAAAATGCCCGTTAAAATATCCGAAGGCGTTATATCGAATATTGTATATTTAGGAATAGATATGCAGATGAAAAAATTACTTAAAGGAGAGCGTAAATGCGAAACGACCCGTTTGTAGTTTTAGGAATAAGCCGTGGGGCAAGCCGTGAAGAGATTTCTAACGCTTATTATGCAAAGCGTGAGCAATATCAAAACGATTTATTTTTGGAGGGCGAAGCAGGAGCAGACGCCGCAAAAAAACTTCAAGAACTCGATATGGCATACAACGACGCTCTTCAGAGTTTGAATGATACGGAAGCAGGCTATAAGAACAGTACAGGCTTGGCTGAGGTAAGGCAGGCACTTGCTGAAAAGCGTTATGATGACGCTCAGGTTTTGCTTGACCGCATGGAATCACGTGACGCCGAATGGCACTATTTGCAATCAATAGTTTTTTATAATAAAGGCTGGTTTACAGAGTGTAAAAAACAACTTGAAATAGCTGTGGAAATTTCTCCGGAAACGGAAAAATATTCAAAGGCTCTTGGAAATCTTAATGCCAAAATGTCTAAGAATAACGAGGCTATAAACGGAGAAGTGTCAAGCAAAAGTTATTCTCAAAAAGAAGGCGGAGCAAATCCGGACAGAACCTATTCAAGAAGAACCTCGTCTGACGATGCATGTTGCAATATTTGCAGCGGACTTCTTTGTGCGGATTGTTGCTGTGAATGTATGGGCGGCGACCTTATCGCTTGTTGTTAGTGAAGAAACGCGGTAAACTAAAAAGACAGACCGTCGAAATAGCCGTTGCGGGAATTTCGGCAGGTCTTATACTCCTTTTATTGTGGCTTTCCGTAATCGTGCGTTACGGAACTGTTTCGTTTTATATTGCCGCCGCAGTAGTGCTTATGGCACCTATATGCAAAAAATATTATTGGGCAGCGGCGTTTGCTTATATCGCTGCAAGTTTGCTCGCTTTTGCAATAGTCGGCGACATACTTCAGATTTTAGGTTTTGTAATTTATTTCGGTCCTATGACCTTTATTTCAACTATAATGGCGGAAAAAAACGTAAAGCCTTACGTGACTTTTCCCGTCAAAATCGTATACATAAACGCTTGTCTCGCTGCGTTATATTACGGTTCAAAGACGTTATTTGTAGACCTCTCAACGCTTGGCATTGAAATTAATTATGCAGTTATTGCAATAGTAGGAACAATAATTTTATTGCTTTTAGACACCGTTATGCTTATGCTTTATATTCGTTTGAAACCGATAATGGATAAAGCGATTAAAGATACTCCAAAGAAAAAGGAAAAAACCGAGGACGACGTATTCGATTTTGACAACGAAAATGCGTCGGATTCTTTAAACGGAGCGGCAATCGATACTTCTGAAAGCAATGAGCGTGAAAACGATTCGGACGGCGGAACGCACGAAAACGTAGAAAATAGCGGAAGCGACGTTTCAGACGACGACGGCAAGTTAAACTGAAATTTATTGCCACGTCGTTTTTTTTGGGCAAGAGTTATCACGGCTTTGAAAAGAAATAGCCGTTAAAAATAAAGGACTACATCGTTTGCTACGTTGTCGAGCCCGGACACGACGGATTTTTACACGCCAGAACAAGGCAGATTGCTATAATAAGCGACGTTTCCACCTCGTTAAGTTCACCGTCATCTGCGAACAACAACAGAACGATTAAGATAAATAAAAACCAGTTATCGTTAAACATAATTTTGCCTTAAAATACTTTATAATATTTTATGTCCGACAATTCGACAAAGTTCTTGCTTGTCGAAATTTTTTTTATAATTTAAAATGACACCAAGTGGAGGCTGTTATGGAAATTTTATTGGATACAGCTACACAAGAAAAAATAAATTATTATTTGCCAAAGAATTCAACCTTAAACGAGCTTGCACAATTTTTTTCGGTTTTTTCCGACGTTACGAGAGCAAAAATTTTGTGCGCTTTGTCGATATCGGAAATGTGCGTCAGTGATATATCCGCTTTGTTGAATTTAAATCAGACTACGTGTTCGCATCAATTAAAACTTTTGAAACTTCAGGGCGTAGTGTCTGACAGAAGAATGGGTAAGGTGGTATATTACAGCCTTAAAAGCGAGCAGGTTGAGGACGTATTACATGCGGGAGTAAAATTTTTAGGCTATTGATGGCAAAACTTTATCCCGTTAGCAGGCAAAAGTGCCTGCTTTTTTTATAAGGTTGTTTAAAGCTTGTTTAAGCGGATACGTTTATAGCGGCAGATTTATTTTGTTGCACTCTGTAAGTAACGTAAACCGTTTTATTTATAAGGCGACGTTAAGAACATAGTGCCTTCATTTGTTATATAAGGTTGTTAAGCAGATACGTTTATTGCGGCAGATTTTTTTTGTTGCACTCGATTGGCAAAGTATAAAGTTCGATTTATTTATGCGGTTTTAACGTTAGCGTCTTTATCGCAAACGGTTTTTGCCGTTTTCTTTGATAGCTTTTTTAATTATTATACGCGCAAAAAGAATTTTAGTTTTTTTACCTTTTGTTGTTAAACGTTTATATATGTGTTATAATTTAAACGTGAATTTATCTGATAAGTTGAAAGACGTTCCGACAAACCCCGGCGTTTATATAATGTATGACGCACACGGCGAAATTATTTACGTCGGCAAAGCCAAAAATCTGAAAAACCGATTAAGGCAATATTTTCATAAGGCAAATCAAACGGTCAAAGTAATGGCAATGATGGAAAAGGTTTGCGATTTTTCCTATATAATCGTAAATACTGAAGTCGACGCTCTTTTGACGGAAAACAATTTAATAAAAGAACATAAGCCCAGATATAATATTCTGCTAAAAGACGACAAGGCGTATCCCTTTTTGCGAATAGATTTAAAAGAGCGATTTCCGCAAATTACTCTTGTACGTTCTTTAAAAGAAGACGGAGCGAAATATTTCGGGCCGTATATGTTGTCGGTGAATATTTCCGACGTGTTCGATCTTATTCACGCCGCTTTTAAAATCAGAAGTTGTAGGCAGGCATTGGATTCGAAACCTATGCGGCCGTGTTTAAATTATCACATGGGAAGATGCCTCGCTCCTTGCGGGGGGAAGGTTTCCGAGCAAGAATATATGGCGGAAATTCAAAAAGTTATTTCCTTTTTAAAGGGCAACGACTCGGAAGTCGAAAAATTGCTGAAAGAAAAAATGTATCGTTTTTCGGCGGAAAACAATTTCGAAGCCGCTTTGCAATGCCGTAAAAAACTTGAATTGCTGGATAAGTTGGTGAGAAAACAAATAACAAATATGCCGTCGGATAAAAATATCGATATATTCGTTATGCGTTCCGACGGAATGAAAACGGCAGTAGGACTGTTAATCATAAGAGGCGGGAAAACGGTCGGCGCAGACAACTTTATATGCGACAGCTGCGATGAGGATTTATCGTCGTTCATTTTGCAGTTCTATCAGAAAAATTTACCCGTTTGCGACGAAATTCTTCTTGAAGAAGAAAACGCCTGTCTCGAGGAGGCGTTATTTAAAGCGGTCGGCAGAAAAATATTGTGTTTGGTTCCTCAAAAAGGAATACGGAAACAACTTGTCGAACTTGCGGCGACAAACGTCACCGATTATTTAAGTAAATACGGCGACAGAGAAAAACGTCGTTACGAGCAGACAAAAGGCGCCGTCGTGCAACTCATGAACGTGTTGAACTTGCCTAAACTTCCGGAAAGAATCGAGGCGTATGATATCTCTCATTTAAGCGGCACAAATAAAGTGGCAAGCATGGTTGTTTTTGTAGACGGTGAGCCTAAAAGGTCGCATTACAGAAAATTTAAGATAAAAACCGTTGACGGGATAGACGATTTCAGGAGTATGGAAGAAACGTTGTACAGACGGCTTATGCGTTTAAGCGATAAAGACGAAAGTTTTTCTTCCGTGCCCGATCTGATTCTTATCGACGGCGGCAAAGGGCAGCTGTCGTTTGCAAAAAGCGCAATGGCGAAGGCTAATGCGGATATTCCGATTTTATCGTTAGCGAAGAGAGAAGAGGAAGTTTTTTTGGATACTACGCCGATTGTTCTGGATAAAAGCAGCAAGGCGTTGCAACTTTTGCAGAGAGTAAGAGACGAAGCGCACCGTTTCGCCATCACTTATAACAGAAATCTAAGGAACAAACAATCAGTTCAAAGCGAGCTTTACAATATTCCTTCGATAGGAAAGGCGAGAGTAGAGGCCCTTTTCAAGCATTTCAAAAGCATAAAGAAGATTAAAGAAGCAGATTTAATCGAATTGAGAAAAGTGCTGCCGGAGAATACGGCAAAAGAAGTTTATAAATATTTCAGAGAAAAAGAAGCAGATTGAAATTGTTTA
>CAMGKS010000002.1 GCA_946056785.1 uncultured Clostridia bacterium | reverse complement strand
GTGAATTTGAATTTTGCAAAATAACGGTTAAAGCAATAAATTTAAATTTAAACGGAATTTTAATTTGGCAAAATAACGATTAAAGCGATAATTTAAAATTAAACGTGAATTTGAATTTTGCAAAATAACGGTTAAAGCAATAAATTTAAATTTAAACGGGAATTTGAATTTTGCAAAATAACGCAAAAAAAAACGGCTATACAAAGCCGTTTTTTTGGTGAATTTTGTTTTAATTCAGCGATATATAAAACGTTTTAATTTTTATTCTGCCGAATCATTTTTTGAGTCTCCGTTTGTTTCCGAAGGATTTTCATTTGTGGTTTCTTCAGATTTTTTGCTCTTCTTGTCAGCTTTTTCCAGACGTTTTCTTTCCTTTTCTTCCAGTCGTTTCTGTTTTAGCTCGGCGTCTTCTTTTTCGATTTCAAGCTTATTTCTTTCTCTGTCGGCTTTGACTCTCTTTTCAAATTCTTCCTCTGTTATGACTTCGCCTGTGATTTCATCATGAATTTGCGTAGGATCGAAGTTTTCAGGTTTGTCGGCGAGATTCTTTTCTCTACGTTGTTTAAGTATCCAAAGAATACGTCTGTGTTCGTCGTCGTTGAGACAATATTTCCAGGTAGGAATTATCGATAACAAACAGCCTATTGCGGGAAGTATTGAAACGATAAGGAAAAGTATCATCATAAACGAAGCGTACTCGCCAACCATTCTCGGCGTGCCGCCTGCGTTGATATAGCTGTTCAATTCGCTTACTCTTGAATCGGAGAAACCGACGATTGTATAAGCAATACCGGAAATTATGGTAGCAATTCCGCTTTGAAGTTTTGTAACGAACGTCTGACCGCTGAAGAATACGGCGTCAGGACGGCGATAGTTTTTATATTCTTCATAGTCGATTGCTCCTGCAATCATTGTAGATTGCAAAACGGTTGTAATTCCGTTTGCCGCGCCTGCGACAAGGAAAAGTATAAAACATACTATGAGCCATACAGGGGCGGTAAGAGCCGACGGAGCTATTAAGAATACCACGAAAATGAGAACAAACGGAATAGCTCCAAATATGTTCGACCAGTTATAAAGCGTTTTTGTCGAGAATTTTTTTATCAGCATAGGAGTAAAGCCCATTGCGATAAACTGTCCGAGGAACATTCCACCGCCCAAAAGTACCATATAGAATAATGCGAGCAGCGCGTTTTTTGAACTGAAATAATAAGTAACGAGCGGCATTGCTGCAAGAGCTATGAGCATTTTCGTACTACCGAATATTCCAGATACTATGATTTGTCTGAAAGGTTTATTTTTTAAAGCAATTTTGAAATTATCTTTAAGGGAATATCTTTGCGTAGTCGGCTGAATCCTTTCTTTGATTTTAAAGCCTAACGGGATAAACAGTGCGGTGGCAATTACTGTAAAGACTGCGGCGGCAATCAAGAAACCGTATTTTTCCGCTACGGCAGCGTCGCCGACTTTGCCTTCAAGCATACCGCCGAGAGCAAGAGCCATAGGCTGAACCGCAAGCAAGGTTACGCCGCCGCCGATACCGGCTGCGATTCTTGCAAGAGAAAGGAGTTTGGTTTTGTCCTTTTCAGATTCCGTCATAAGGGAGGTTACGCCCCAAAGCGGTATATCCGCCATTGTATAAATCATACCCCAGAGTATGTAAGTAAACGCCGCCCAGAATACGATAAGTCCGTTGCTTACAAGACCTTGACCGTAGAAACCGAAGTTTGTAAAGCAAGCGATTGTGATAATCATAATAGGGATAGGCAATATCATAAGATAAGGTCTGCATTTGCCCCATTTCGAGCGGGTGTAATCAACGATCGTACCCATCATAGGGTCGTTGAAAGCGTCCCACACTCTTGCCGCAGCCATAATTATTGAAACCGTAAGTGCAGGTATGAGGAGTGTAAATTGCAAGTAATAGGAAAGTGCAGCTCCGATTATGTTGTAAATCATATTCTGACCTGCAAGTCCGATAAGATACCAGTTTCTTTCAGAGGCGGAATAAGTTTTTAAAGTTTGCGTATTGTTTTGCGTAACGTTTGCAGTTTTTTCCATATTTGCCTCCTTATATGCTTAATATATCGGCATAGTCGTACCAATATCTCAAATTAATATTGCTGCTTGTAGCCGTATTTTTGAAAGCCGAGAGCATAGTTTCGTTTTCGACTTTTATCGTGCAACCGATAACTTTGTACGGGTCGCTCGAACCCATAAACGATTTTACGGAACTGTCATACCATTTAAATACTCTGTCACCGATTTCAGGAAGATTTTTTTCATCGGTATGTTTGAGCGTCACCGTTTCAAGCGAAGTGCAGCCGCTGAAACAGTCGTCGCCGATCTGAGTCACGTTCTTTTCGATGGAAACGGTTTTAAGATTTTCGCATTTATAGAAAGCGAAACCTTTAATTTCCTTAACCGACTCCGGCAATATAACGGTTTCGATGTTTTTGCATTTTTCAAAAGCTCTGCCTTCGATTACCGTAACGTTGCTGTTTGGAGCAAAAGTTATCGAAACGAGTTGATTGTTGCTGACGTCCGAATAATTGCCGAAACAATCGGTTGCTTTCAATTTTTGATATGAAGCGGCAAAAACTCCGTTTCCTATTGTTGTAACTTTGTAGGTTTTGTCGCCCTTCGTCACGGTGCTTGGAATAATGACGTTTCCGTCCGTTCTGTCCAACCAGACGCTTAAAGTGACCGATTCTCCGTCATCTCCTATCGTATAACCGAAAACTCCGTCTTTGAAATCGTATTTTACGGCGTCGCTGTTGCAAGCCGACAAGACGCATATCAAAGAAAGGGCGGCGATGACAATGAGAAAGATTTTAATTTTTTTCATATTTCCTCCCTAAAATTTGCTGTTATCCAATAAAAACGTGTTTTTATGAGTTTATTAAAAAGATAGCGTTTAAATTATAACAAAAGCGTAAAAAATAGGCAATACTAAAATTAATATTCGCATCTAAAAAGTGCGTTTTAAAGTGCATATCGGTTTTTAAGGGCTTAAAAACGGTAACTATTAAATTTTGCCCGATATACATACCGTCTGACGACGGACAAACGGGTTATGTACGGCATAAATGCGGCTAAAAAGAATATAGTGCCGCAAAAGCCCGTATTTTGTTGATTTTTGACGTTTAGTGTGTTAAACTCTACTGGTATGCTGCTTTGTGCTTAGCACATGGAGGAAAAATGAAAAAGCTTATTATAGGAATGTTGTTACTCATTCCGATTATTGTAATTTTGGTTGTGAGCTTAACGGGCGCACTTGTAACGGGGGCATATATTGCCGTTGAAAACGTTGACATATATATTAAATCTGCTGACGGTAAAGAAACTCCTGCCGCTGAAACCATGCTCGTATACTTATCCGACAAAGGCATGCAGCTTATTGCAAAGGTATATCCGACTGCGGCTAACAATAAAGACGTCACGTGGTCCGTCATAGAAAATAAGCCTACCGTCGAGGTTGTAGGCGACGAAGTGATCGAAGTCGTCAGCGTCGATAAAAACGGTTACGTCACTTTCAAAAACTTAGGTGAAGCCACCGTCAGAGTAACAACGGTTGAAGGAAACATAAAAGAACAAATCAATCTGTTTGTTACGAGTAGCGACGTTATGGGAATATCGATTGAAGAAACGCCTGAGCTTACGAACATTTGCGTGGGCGACAAAGTTCCGGTGATAGCTAAAATCAGCCCTGCCGACGCAAAAGTCGAACAGAAATATTTAAAATATGAAATATTGTCGGGCAGCGAATTTGCCGAAGTCGATGAAAACGGTATCGTTACGGCAAAGAAAAGAGGAACGGTCGAACTTAAAGCAACGCTTAAAAATCCGCCTGATTCTTTAGCCGAAGAAGACAGATTCGACGTAATTGTTTTCGAGGTCAAACCGAGAGACGTTCAAAAAGCGTTTATAGCTTCCGAGTTTGTATATGTCTACGGCAAAGAAATCGATATTGCGTCGGTTTTGGCAAACGCTGATACCGAGCTTGCGGTAGATCATTATACGACGACTGCCAATGCGGTGATCGACGGCGGAAAATTGAGACTTACGGAAAGTTTCGGCGGCGAAAATCTTAAGCAGGTCGTACTGTATGCCGTAGACGCTTTTGGCAATACCCTTGACGAAATAAACGTAAGTTTCAAACAAGTTAACGTAAAGAATACGGCTTTATGGCAAAAGGAAGAGTTGTCCGGAAAGATTTTGCTTAAAATCGGCGGCGCGGGAATTTATCTTCCTGTCGAAACGGCTTTGGAAGGAAACGTGCAAATATCGTCCAGCAACGAAAACGTCGTAACGTATGACAAGAGCTTAAATTGCATCGTTGCAAAGGCAAGCGGCGAAGCCACGATATCCGTAAGCGTTAACGGAATAAGCGACAAGTTTGACGTAAAAGTCGTTCCTGCAATTTATAGCATAGGTATGTATTTCACTTCTTCCGATGACGAAGTCGGTATCGAAATGAAGAGATATTTCGGTAAAATGACTTATAACATCGACGATACGGTTACGGATACCCTCAGTTTTGAAATTAAATACGTAATCACCACCGACGGCGATAAGACGATAATCTTAAAAACAATCGAAGAAATTGATTCGGTAAAACAATATATAACTTACGGAATTGACGAACAATCAGAAACCGACGGTTATTCTATCTCCGCAAACGGAGTTCTGACCACCGTGGAGACGGGCGACACCGTTACGGTTACGGCTAAATCGCTTTATCCTATTTACGAGTCGGTTGACGTTAAAGCGGAATATACGATTCATTTCATTTCCAACGGCGTTAATGTCGGTTTACCGAAAAAAGCCGACAGAGAAACGGTTGGATTCGATTTGAACGAATTTACGATTAAAGGCTTTGAAAAGGTAAACCAACTTGCAAAAGAATGGTATGACGCTCACGGAAACGACGCCGACTTTAAACAAAAATATTCTATCGTCGTTCAAGAGAGTATGGTGTTCGGCGGAAAAACGAATAACCTTTATACCTCGATTTACGGCAACGGCGAATATTTGCGTCAGATTGAAGAGGACTACGATAAATTAGGCACTAAAAAGTACGACGGTAATATGCCTGACAGCTTGCTTAAAGTTGTTGTCGACGATATCCTTATTCAGAACGTAACGATAAGAGCAAGCCGTGCTTTGCGTGAAGACGAAACCATGTTCGACTATTCAGATGCCGGAAACGGAATAATGATTGACGGCAGAGAGCGTTATTATCCGGGCGGCGAAGCCAAACAGGGAAGACTTAAAAACATTCAGGTAAAATATACTACGGTTGAAAACGCTTATTATTGTTGTTTCGTTGCGGCGGCAGACGTGCTGCTTGAAGGAACGCTTATGCGTAACAGCGGACAACAAACGCTTTATATAAACACGAGCGTGCAAGACGTTTATTCGGGCGATACTTTAGTTGAACCTATGAACGTTGTAATTACGATAAAGAATACCGTCTTTACAAATGCCATTAACATGTCGATAGGCATAATCACTTTCGACCTTGACGACAGCTATGACCAGACGGTATACGATGAAGTAACGGGCAAAAACGTTCCTAAGTTTGAATTGTATTTCCGCAAAGTTACAAAGAGCGATATACACTTCGAAGGTTTCTGTCATATCTATAACTGGAAAACTGCGGCGGAATTAGATTTCAGCTATTTAAAAGAATATTTTATAGCAGACCTTAACCACGTAAAGGCTAGCGAGAAAAAGGCTTATGAAAATATGGTCGGATTGTTGAGAGCCGCTCTCAATTCCAACGTCGACACCTTGCTCGACAATATGGGTTGGGGCGACATACGAAAGAAAGTTAACGGAACAAACTATTTCCAACTTGCCGTCGGCAATTTAGGCGTTCATTATCCTGTTTCGGGCGTTATAAGGGACGGTGACCTTGAAGCCATAGGACTTACCGGCTTATGCAGTATGGACCTTACGAAAGTTGCCGCTTCGTTTGGCGGTGCAAGTTTCGCAACGAAGATAAGCTATCCGCTCTATTTCTATTGTTATTCTTCTTCGTCGCCTGTAATAGGTCCTACCGACGTATGCGTGCCGAACGCAGCGCTCTTCAAAAAACTTGTAAACGGAATTTGATAACGATGAAAAATAGCAAACCGACGTTTGCTATTTTTCGTTAAACGCTTACAGATTTTTGTTTGTCGGTTACAATTTTAAAAGCAGATTTTAGCGTTGCCTATTAAATGATTCCGATTGAAATAAAAGACGGTAAAAGTGAAGACGGAAAATGAAAAGACGGTTAAAGAAAAGTTATTTTAATTCAAAAGATAAATATATTTTGGTGGATTTAAAGGATAGAGTTTTATGTTAGCAAAAATTAACGGTTATGCACTTGACGGCTTAGACGGGTACGGCGTATCCATAGAAGCGGACATATCGAACGGTCTTCCGTCATACGAACTTGTCGGACTTGCGTCGACAGCCACAAAAGAATCGAAAGAAAGAATCAGAGCCGCAATTAAAAACAGCGGACTTCTTTATCCTCAAAAACGAATTACTATAAATCTGGCACCTGCCGATACGAAAAAGGAAGGTCCGAGTTTCGATTTAGGCATTGCCGTTGCAATTCTTTGTGCGTCCGAACAGATTAAAGGCGACAAATACAAAAATTACGTATTAATAGGCGAATTGTCTCTTGACGGCAGTTTGCGTCACGTAAACGGCATTATGCCGATTGTTATTTCGGCAATGCAACACGGTTATAAAAATTTTATAATTCCTTCATGCGACGCGTTGGAAGCAAGTTATGTCGGCGGTATCAACGCTTATGCGTTTAATACGTTGAGCGACGTAGTAAGTTTTTTAAACGGCGCAGAAGCCGTTCCGCAAGAAACGAGACGGTTTTCGTCAGAATCGATGGACTGTTCAAAAAGTTTCGATTTTGCGGACGTAAAGGGGCAGACGGTAGCTAAGCGCGCACTTGAAATTGCCGTAAGCGGCGGTCATAACGTCATAATGATCGGACCTCCGGGCGGTGGGAAAACAATGCTTGCAAAATGCATTCCGTCTATTATGCCCGATATGACTTTTGAAGAAGCCGTTGAGGTGACTAAAATTCATTCGATAGCGGGCGAACTTGATTCTAACGTCGGCATTGTGAAAACAAGACCGTTCAGAAGTCCGCATCATACCGTTACCGTGCCTGCGCTTATCGGTGGCGGAACAAAATCCAAGCCGGGAGAGGTTAGTCTTGCAAACCTCGGCGTATTGTTTCTTGACGAAATGCCGGAATATCAAAGAAACGCTTTGGAAAGTTTGCGTCAACCGTTAGAGGACAGAAAAATCTCGGTTTCGAGAGTTCAACGTACGATTAATTATCCGGCAAACTTCATGCTTGTGGCAAGCATGAATCCTTGTCCGTGCGGAAATTACGGTTCTAAGACGAACGAATGTCGGTGTACGTCGCAACAAATTCATAATTATCTTTCAAGATTATCCGCTCCGCTTCTTGACAGAATAGACCTTCAAATCGAAGTGGATAATTTAAGCTACGATGAATTTCGAAGCAAAGAAAAAACCGAAACCTCGGCGGAAATTAAGGTTCGCATTGAAAAAGCCAGAGCGATACAACGAAAGCGTTTTGAAAACGTCGGAATATTGACTAATGCCGAAATGACCGAAAAACATATAAAGCGTTATTGTGCGCTTGACGAGCCGAGCGAAAAACTTTTGAAAATGGCGTTTGAAAGACTGAACCTTAGTGCAAGAGGAACGTCGAGAATTTTGAAAGTTGCCAGAACGATAGCGGATATAGAAGGCAGCGAAAACGTTTTGAGCAAACACGTTGCCGAAGCGATACAATACAGACAATTGGACAGAAGATATTATGTATAAATATAGTTTAAGCACGTTGGGCTTGTTGGTTTTAGACTATGCCGAAGGTACTAAGGAAGTAAAGAACGATTTATTGAGGCGGTTTAACCCGGAATGCATATTTAAGTGCAATTTCGGCGATTTTAATTCTCCTTTAACAAATTCCATTAAAATTTTAGTAGAAAACGTCAATTACCTGCTTGAGGAACTTGATAAAAAGCAGATAAAACTTCTGTCGATATTTGATGAAGAGTATCCTACTTCATTAAAAAACATTGACAATTCACCAAAACTCCTATATCTTAAAGGCAACGCCGATTTGCTTAACACGCCTTGTATTGCCGTTGTCGGAACAAGAAAACCGACCCGTTACGGCATAAAGGTGACGGAAGATTTCGTAAGGGAATTTGCATTGAACGGTCTTACCGTTGTGTCGGGAATGGCAAGGGGACTTGATACCGTTGCTCATAAGACTTGTATCGAACTTGAAAAGCCGACTATCGCCGTTTTCGGTTCGGGCGTTGAAGTTTGTTATCCTGCCGAAAACAGATGGCTATACGACGCTATTTTAAAAAGCGGCGGATTGCTTGTCAGCGAATATAAACCGGACGTAAAACCGTTGCAATTTCATTTTCCGGAACGCAACCGAATTATTTGCGGTTTGTCAAAAGGCGTATTTATAGCGGAAGCGTCATTAAAAAGCGGAAGTATAATTTCAGCCAGACTTGCAGTCGAACAGGGCAAAGAATTGTTTGTCGTTCCCGGCAACGTCAACAGCGAAGCAAGCATGGGAACAAATGCGTTGATTAAAGAAATGCAGGGAGCCATAACTCTTTCTCCGTCAGACGTGCTTGAAACGTTGAACGTTAAAATTGCCAAACCGGTTGAAAGGGAAACCGTACAGCTTAGCTTTTATGCGCAAAAGGCCGTTGAAGCGTTGTATGAAGGCGAGTTGCATTTTGAAGAATTGCTTTCAAAAGTAGACGTCAGTGCAAGCGAATTGACGTCGCTTCTGACCGAACTTGAAATAATGGGAATAGTCGTAAGACTTGCAGGAAATTATTACGCACTTGCATAGGGAGCATATATATGAAAAAATTAATAATCGTCGAATCGCCGTCAAAGGCAAAAACAATTCAAAAATATTTAGGTAACGACGTAGAAGTCATGGCGTCGAAAGGGCACGTATGCGATTTGCCTGCAAAGACGCTTGCAATCGACGTAAAAAATCATTTCGAGCCGCAATACGTAGTTTCGCCCGATAAAGCCGAACTTGTAAAAAAACTTAGCCAAGCGGTTAAAAAATTTGATGAAGTCTATCTTGCAACCGACCCCGACCGTGAGGGAGAGGCAATCAGTTGGCATCTCAAAAACACGCTGGGTATATCGAGCGAGAAACCAAGAATAGAATTCCACGAAATATCGAAAAAAGCCGTAAATAAAGCCCTTGAAGAGCCTCGAGAAATAAATATGAATCTCGTCAATTCTCAACAGGCAAGACGTGTTCTTGACCGACTTGTCGGTTATAAAGTTTCGCCCGTTTTGTCGAGAAAATTGAAAAGCGGTTTGTCTGCCGGCAGAGTTCAATCTGCCGCTCTCAAAATGATTGTCGACCGAGAAAGAGAAATCAGAGCTTTTAAACCGGAAGAATATTGGAACTTATTCGCTCTTTTGACTAAGGAAGGACATAAAACCGTTTTTAAAGCCGCTTTTAACGATATTGACGGAAAAAAGACGAAGGTAAACAATTCGGAAACGGCAAACTCAATTGTCGAACAGATGAAACTTGCCGACTACGTGATAGATACGGTAAAACGCGGCATTTCAAAAAGTCACCCGGCTCCGCCTTTTACGACAAGTACGTTGCAACAAGAAGCAAGTCACAAACTCAATATGACTGCCGAACGTTCGCTCAGAATTGCTCAACAGTTGTATGAAGGAATAGATATAGCAGGAGAAGGGCAAACGGCGCTTATTACGTATATCAGAACGGACTCCGTCAGAATTTCTCCTGACTTTGCCGCAGTAACGCTCGATTATATTAAAAGTACTTATGGCGAAGAATATGCTCCTGAAAAGCAAAATTTCTATAAAACAAGCGAAAAAGCTCAGGACGCTCACGAAGCTATCAGACCTATTTCCGTCGAACGTACCCCTCAATCGCTTGAAGGCAAAATAGACCGTGACCAATACAGACTGTATAAATTGATTTATGAAAGATACCTCGCTTCTCAAATGACGGAGGCGCAGTATAACACGCTTAACGTACATATAACGGGTAAAGCCGATAAAAATTACGGATTTGTTTTGAAAGGTAAAACCGTCCTTTTTAAAGGCTATACGGCAGTTTATGAGGTTACGCAGGAAAACAACGACGACGAAAACGGCACTATGTCGATTTTGCCTGATATGAAAGAGGGAGAACGTCTTGTGCTCAAAGACACTCTTGCCGAACAAAAATTCACTAAACCGCCTGCGAGATACAGCGACGCCACTCTTGTTAAAGCGATGGAAGAAAACGGTATAGGCAGACCTAGTACTTACGCTTCGATAATTTCGGTTATCGCAAAACGTAATTATACTCAAAAAGAGGGAAAAAGCATTATGCCGACAAAACTCGGCGAAACGGTTTGCGAATATCTTGAAAAATATTTTTCAGATATCATGAATCTTACTTTTACGGCAAGAATGGAAGGAGCTTTAGATAAGATCGCCGATGGGGAAGGAAAGTGGCAAGACCTTATCGAAGCGTATTATCCTACGCTGGTTAAACATATCGATTATGCAATGAAAACGACGACTTCCGAAAAAGTGCCCGACGAGGTAACGGACGTAATTTGCGATAAGTGCGGAGCGAATATGGTAATTAAAGACGGACGTTACGGAAAGTTTCTTGCATGTCCTAACTATCCGCAATGCAAAAACGTCAAAAAACTTGTGCAAAGCGTTGCTAAATGCCCTAAATGCGGCGGCGATATCGTAAAAAAAGTTTCCAAAAAGGGCAGAATTTTTTACGGTTGTGCTTCCTATCCGAATTGCGATTTTATGTCATGGGATATTCCCGCACCGCATTTTTGCCCTGATTGCGGCTCAACCATGAAAATAGTGACTAAAGACGGCATTACAAAATACGTATGCACGTCCAAAGAATGCGGAAAAACCGAGGTGGTAAGTGAACAAACAAACGGTTAAGGTTGTCGGCGGCGGACTTGCCGGTTCGGAAGCGGCTTATCAACTGCTTAAACGGGGGTACGCCGTAGATATGATAGAAATGCGCCCGTTAAAAACGACAGGAGCGCATAAAACGTGCGATTTAGCCGAACTTGTTTGTTCGAATTCATTGAAATCAACCGAACCGGAAACGGCTTCGGGGCTTTTGAAAGCAGAACTTGCTCTTATGGATTGTATGTTGCTTGACGCCGCCAAACAGACGAAAGTGGAAGCCGGCGGTGCTTTGGCGGTAGATAGAAAAAAGTTTTCTGCAAAAGTTGAAGAAAGATTAAGGGAATTTCCCGATTTCAGAATTATAAGAGAAGAATTTACCGATTTTGACGATACGCCTACAATTATTGCCACAGGGCCGCTCACGTCCGACGTACTGTGCGAGAAATTGAAAAGCATTTCAGGTGGTTTTTATTTTTTTGACGCAATAGCACCCATCGTTACGGATATAGACATGGATTTCGCCTTTTGGGGCGGACGATACGGAAAAGGTGCGGATTATTTAAATCTTCCTATGGAAAAAGACGAATATCTGGCTTTTTACGACGCACTTATAAATGCCGAAACGGTGAAGTTGAAAGATTTTGAAGGAGCCGAAGTTTTTGAAGGTTGCATGCCGATAGAAGTTATGGCAAAGCGTGGAGTAGACGCAATAAGATTCGGACCTTTGAAACCTGTCGGTTTATTTCATCCCGAAACGGGGAAAAAATATTATGCGGTAGTGCAGCTTAGAAAGGAAAATTTAGGCGGAAACAGTTTCAATATGGTGGGCTTTCAGACAAATCTTACGTTCGGCGAACAGAAACGCGTCTTTTCAATGATTCCCGCACTGAGAAACGCCGAGTTTTTGCGTTTCGGCGTTATGCATAAAAATACTTACGTAAATTCCCCGAAATTGTTGGATAAAGGATTCAGAGTAAAAGGCGAAAAACCGCTGTACATTGCAGGTCAATTAAGCGGAGTGGAAGGATACGTTGAATCTATTCTCAGCGGACTCATTGCAGGAGTTAATATGGCAAGAGAGCTTAGCGGAAAAGATATCATCGTTCCGCCGATAACCACAATAAGCGGTGCGCTTGCAGCTCATACGACCGCTTGTACGGAAAATTTTCAACCGATGAACAGTAATTTCGGCATTTTGCCGTTTATTGATTGTAAGGATAAAAAAAATAGGAAAAAAGAGTATTATAAAAGGGCAATGTGTGATATAATGCCATTTGTAGAAAACTTGGATAAATAGGAGTTTGTATGGAATTCAGAGGAACTACGATTTGTGCCGTCAAGCGTGACGGTAAAACGGCAATAGCCGGTGACGGACAAGTCACAATGGGCGAAAACGTAATTTTTAAAAGCAATGCCGTGAAAGTTAAAAGAATATACGACGATAAAGTCGTCGTCGGCTTTGCCGGAAGTGTTTCCGACGCTTTCGCTTTATCTGAAAAATTTGAAGGCATGCTTCAGAAATTCAGCGGAAATTTGATGCGTTCGGCAGTTGAACTCGCCGAACTTTGGAGAAACGATAAGGTTGCAAGAAAACTCGAAGCTCTTCTTATAGTAGCGGATAAGGATACGTTGCTTATAGTAAGCGGTACGGGAGAAGTTATCGAACCTGAGTCGGGAATTTGCGCTATCGGCAGCGGCGGCAATTACGCTTTGGCGGCTGCAAGAGCACTTGCAAAAAACACAACTCTTCCTGCCGATGAAATTGCAAAGCAATCGCTTCTCATTGCAAGCGAATTATGCGTATTTACAAACGACCATATAACGGTTGAAATAGTTTGATTTTGATGATATTAAACTAATATGAAATAGTTTGAGGTTTTATATGGAACTTACACCAAAAAAGATTGTTGAAGAATTGGACAGATATATTATAGGTCAGCACGAGGCAAAAGTTGCGGTCGCAATCGCTCTCCGTAACCGCTACCGTCGTAGCAAACTCAGCGAGGAGATGCGTGAAGAAATCACACCGAAAAATATCATTATGAAAGGACCTACCGGTGTCGGCAAAACGGAAATAGCAAGACGTCTGGCAAAAATAGTAAAAGCTCCTTTTGTAAAGGTTGAGGCGACGAAATTCACCGAAGTCGGATACGTCGGACGTGACGTAGAGTCGATTATTCGCGACCTTGTCGAAGTTTCGATAAGAATGGTAAAAGACGAAAAGTTTAAAGAAGTTATGCCAAAAGCAACTGAAATCGCCGAAGAAAAAATCGCAAACGTAATTTTACCTATGCGTAAAAAAGCGGCGGACGCAGGCAGCAAAAGCGAAGCGGAGCTTAAAGCTGAAATACTTCAGGAACTTAAAGCTGGAAACCTTGACGGCATCGTCGTAGACGTCGAATTGCCGCAACAGCCGAAAGCCATTCAAATCGCGCCCGGACAGGAAGGAATAAACATCGGCGATATTTTCGGCGGTATGTTTCCGCAACAGAAGAAAAAGAGAAAGTTAAACGTCAAGCAAGCTCTTGATATCATAAAAAATCTCGAAGCCGAAAAAATGGTGGATACGGATAGCATAAACAGTGAAGCAATAGCAAGAGCCGAGCAACACGGAGTTGTTTTCATTGATGAAATCGACAAGGTTGCAGGACGTAACGGCGGTCAAGGTCCGGACGTATCGAGAGAAGGCGTACAAAGAGATATTTTGCCAATCGTCGAAGGTTGTACCGTTCAGACGAAATACGGTTCAATAAGAACTGACTTTATTCTTTTTATTGCGGCAGGAGCTTTCCACGTTTCAAGAATGCAAGACCTTATTCCTGAACTTCAGGGACGTTTTCCTATCAAAGTCGAACTTGACAATCTGTCCGAAGACGATTTTGTGAAAATTTTGACTGAACCTGATAATGCCGTATTAAAGCAATATAAAGAACTTTTAAAAGTCGACGGAGTTGAACTTAATTTCTGTGACGCAGCAATAAGAGAAATTGCCAAAGCCGCTTTTCTCGAAAACGAAACAAGCGAAAATCTCGGGGCAAGAAGATTGCACTCCGTTTTGGAAGCCTTGCTTCAAGAAATTCTTTACGAAGCCGATGATAACGTTAAAAAGAAAATCGATATCGACGAGGACTATGTTTTGAAACATTTGTCAAAGACTCTTAAAGGCTCGAATTTGAAGAAATATATTTTATAATCGGAGATACTATGTACACAATTCCAAAAGGCACAAAAGACGTTTTATGTGAAGACGCATATAAATGGCATTACGTTGAAAAAACCGCCAAAGAAACAGCCGCTAAGTTCGGTTTCAGAGAAATACGAACTCCTGTTTTTGAACATACGGAGTTGTTTTTGCGTGGCGTCGGAGAAACTACCGATATAGTCACAAAAGAAATGTATACCTTTTTAGATAAAGGCAATCGTTCGATAACTCTTAAACCTGAAGGAACGGCAGGCGTGGCAAGAGCTTTTGTGGGCGGCGTTCAGCAAAACGGAACGTTGCCGTATAAAATGTATTATATTACCCCTGTTTTCAGATATGAAAGACCTCAGGCAGGAAGACTCAGAGAACATCATCAATTCGGCGTCGAACTTTACGGTTCCGAATCGCCGCTTGCAGACGTTGAAGTTATTTCACTTGCAAAATCGCTTTTCGATGAGTTGGGTCTTAAAGATTTGACGCTAAATATCAACAGTATCGGGTGTTCGGCTTGCAGAGCAAATTATAATGCCGCATTGAAAAAATATCTCGGCGAAAGATTAGGGGAAATGTGTAAAGAGTGTCAGAGCCGTTTCGAAAAGAATCCTCTTAGAATTCTCGATTGTAAAGAAGAAAAATGCAAAGAAATAACCGCTAATGCGCCTAAAGTCATCGATTTTCTTTGCGATGACTGTAAGTCTCATTTTGAAGGTTTAAAAGCGGGACTCGACGCTGTCGGAATAGAATATAAGGTAAATCCTCAGATTGTACGAGGTCTCGACTATTATACAAAAACGGTTTTTGAATTTGTTTCTAATGCAATCGGTGCTCAAGGCACAGTTTGCGGCGGCGGCAGATACGACAAACTGGTTGAAGAAGTCGGCGGTAAGCCTACTCCGGCTGTCGGATTCGGAATGGGACTTGAAAGATTGTTAATCGTTTTGGAAAGTCAGTCCCTTATCGACGGCGTTGAAAAGGAAACGGTCGATTATTATCTTGCGTCCATTGGCGAAAATGCTCTTGAATTCAATCTCAGACTTGCTGCCAAACTGCGTGCAAAAGGAAAATCGGTTGAGTTCGATTTGATGAATAAGAGTGTAAAGGCACAAATGAAATATGCAAATAAAATCGAGGCTAAATCGGTCATTGTCGTAGGAGACGATGAAATTTCTTCTCGGAAAGTGCGTATTAAAAATATGCAAACGGGCGAAGAAACGGAAACGGATATCGATAGTATATGATTGAAAAGGGAAAAATCGTAAAAATAAAGGGCGATAAGGCAACCGTTCAGTTCGACAGAAAGAGCGCTTGTGACAGCTGTCACATGTGTGCCGTCGTCAAAGACCCTATGAAAGTGCAAATTGTGGTTAAAAACACGTTAAATCTTTCCGTAGGCGATTACGTAGCCGTCGAAATGGGACAAAGATACGTCGTTACGGCAGCAGCGATAGTTTATATGATACCGCTTGCACTAACCGGCGCGGGAATAGGTTTAGGTACGCTTATAAGCGAATTGTGGCAGGTGATATTTGCCTTTATCGGTCTTATAATCGGGTTCGGAATTGCTATCGTTTTAGATAAGGTTTTAAAAAACAAAAAAGGTTTCACTCCTAAAATGGTATCCGTTCCGCTCGACGAAGAAAAGTTCGTAACCGTAAAAACCAAAACGCCCGAACAGCCGATCCCATCGGATAATTCCTATGGCGGTGAAAATTCGGCTGCCGAAGCCGACGAGTTGCCGAATGCCGAACCTGAAGGGGAGCAGCAGCCGTTGCAAGATACTGAAAGCGACGACTAAATGCAGTTTAATTTAAAACGACGCAAAGTAATTTAAATTATCGATTTACGAATTTAAAATTCGATAATGAACACAATAGTAACACAATAGTATTTAAAAGAACTGACAGAAATTTTAAAGTACAAAAACGATTAAATCGTTGAAATAGAAGGAGTATTATATGAGTTTAACAATTACGAGTAGCAATTTTGAAGAAACGATTAAAGGCAATTCCGTTGTCTTGGTCGATTTTTGGGCAACTTGGTGCGGACCGTGCAAGATGATTGCTCCGATTATCGATGAAATCGCTGAAGAATTTCAAGGAAAAGCCGTTGTCGGAAAAGTTAACGTTGACGAGTGTGCAGAGCTCGCCGAAAAGTTCGGCATTATGTCGATACCGACTATGATAATTTTCAAAAACGGCGAAATTGCTGAAAAAATGGTTGGTCCTAGAAGCAAAGTGCAAATTGCGGCTGCTATTACACAACAAATGTAGAGGTCGAAAATGGTTGATTTAAAAACTATAAAAGGGATTGACCCTGAAATTTACGAAGCTATGCTTTTAGAGCTTGAGCGTCAGCAGAACAACATTGAACTTATTGCTTCCGAAAATATCGTTTCGCCTGCGGTTATGGCGGCTGCCGGAACGTTTTTTACTAATAAATATGCCGAAGGCTATCCTGACAAGAGATATTACGGCGGTTGCGAATACGTCGATATCGCCGAAAAACTTGCAATAGAAAGAGCAAAAAAACTTTTTGGGGCGGATCACGTCAACGTTCAGCCGCACAGCGGTTCCAACGCAAACTTCGGCGTATATTATGCTATGCTCAAACCGGGCGATACTATCTTAGGTATGTCGCTTGCGGACGGCGGGCATTTAACGCATGGTGCCAAAGTAAATCTCAGCGGCAAAGTATTCAATTCCGTGACTTACGGAGTTGACCCTGATAGCGGATATATCGATTACGACAACGTGCTTAAAATTGCAAAGGAATGCAAGCCGCAAATGATTGTCGCAGGTGCAAGCGCCTATCCTAGAACTATCGATTTCAAGAAATTCAGAGAAATTGCGGATGAAGTCGGTTGTTACTTTATGGTTGATATCGCTCACATCGCAGGTCTGGTTGTAGCAGGTTTGCATGAAAGTCCGATACCTTATGCAGATTTCGTAACGACGACTACGCACAAAACGCTCAGAGGTCCTCGCGGCGGTATGATTATGTGTAAAGAGCAGTATGCGGCTCAGATTGACAAATCAATTTTCCCGGGTAGCCAAGGCGGTCCTTTAATGCACGTTATAGCGGCAAAGGCAATAGCTTTTAAAGAAGCTCTCGGCGACGATTTTAAGGAATATCAAAAACAAATCGTTGCGAATGCAAAGAAACTCAGCGAAACGCTTATTAGCAGGGGCATTAATCTTGTCTCAGGCGGAACCGACAATCATCTTATGCTTTTAAATCTTGTCGGAAAAGGCGTTACGGGTAAAGAACTTGAACGTTTGCTTGACGCTGCCAGAATAACGGTAAATAAAAACGCTATTCCAAACGACCCTGAAAAGCCGTTCGTTACAAGCGGAATAAGAATTGGCACTCCGGCAGTTACCACCCGTGGCATGAAAGAAAACGAAATGGTCGAAATAGGAAATATGATTGCCGACGTCATCGAAAAAAGAGAATCGGCGATTGACGACGTAAAGAAGAGAGTGCTTGAACTTTGCAAAACTTATCCTATATATAGCGACGACGTGTTAAAATAAGCGTGACAGATTATTGAAATCAAACAAGAAGATTCAAGTGATTTCAGGGGCTTTATCCTATCAAAGATTGGTAAAAATTTAAAGATTTGTTTAAAAAATAAGTCCATTACGTTTGATTTAATTACAAAAGCTCGGCTTTCTTGAACTAACTGTTTAATAAAAGACTACATACCATGCTTAATACTTTTCAATCGAAGCGTGAGCTTAAAATGCGAACGAAAAGGACAACGATTATTATCGTTATCCTTTTTTGTTGAAAAAATATCTACGGGAATTGCGGTTTCGTCGTTTTTTTGAGCTTTAACGCTTAGTTTGTGCGTTTAATAAAGTTATGGAATTCAAAAATAAACGGAAAATTTAAATCGTTAATAGCGACTATTATTCATCAAAGCGTAAAGGGCGTTGTTTACTTCGTTTGTTGAAAACCCTTTTATTTCTTCAAAAGTTTCTTTTTGATTTCGTGTTATGCAGTCGTGATTTTCATTGCGATGATACAAGTCTTGATTTGCAGAACAATTTCTGTTTTCATATAAATTGTTACGAACGCCGCTTGCATTGCCGTATAAATTTTGAGAATCGTTTTTAAGATTGCCGCTTGAATTGTTGTCCGGCACGCTGCCGTACATAGCCTCGGCCTCTTTAAAGTATTTATCTTCTTTACGCATAGGTTTGGCTACGTTCATAATTTGAGGGAGTAAATTCATTAATAAATTCATTTTATCATTGCTTTCGCCGTTGTTGTTTGAGATTGCTCCTAACAATTTTGAAAAATCCATTCCTTCGCCTTTTGAAGAAAGCATACTCCCTAAAAGGGCAAGAAGCATTTGATTCATAAATTCCTCCGTAACGATATATTATATGCAAGCATATAATAAATAGTGTTTGGAGGATGTATGGATTTCAGAAGTTTTTCCGATTTAAATTCCAGTGAAAAAAGGCGTTTATCCGATAACGGCAAAATGAAAGAAACAAACGCAAGCAGTTCTTTTGACAAAAACTCATATCGGAATAGAGAATATGATTTTTCAGGCGATATAAACGTAAACGGCGCTGAAGAAATACAGCAAAAAATCAACGGTTTAAAGGGAAAATCAGAAAAAGAACTGATGAACGCAATGCTTGGCGAAGCGTCAAGGTTGAAAGGGGAAGGGAAGTTTAACGCAAACGAATTGGAAGAAGCTTTTGTTAAAGCAAAAGATTTCTTAACGCCTGACCAGCTCGCAAAAATGCGTGGATTGATTGATATGTTAAAATGATAGAAAAGAAACTTCATTACGATTTGTTAAAAAATCTCAGAGAAGGCAAAAAAATTCCCGCCTTGGTTTACGTGAAATCTAATAGAGATTTGGCATACGCCACGGCATATTACGGTGACGTAAAAAAATTCCCTATAATCGGGGCGGTGGGTGTTGAACTGAATTTTGCCGACGCAATAACTTTGAGTATGTCCGACAGAATCGATTACATTGCTTCTGAAACCAAAGCTTCAACGCTTATGGTAGGCGACGTGGAAAGTATGAGTCTCGACAAAGCTCTTGTAAGTGCCAGAATTAAAAAAATAAACGGCATGGGCAGAAGAGTGTCTATAAGCGGCGAAGTCAGCGGTCAAAGTCTGACGGTAGCAAAAGGTCTTGACGGCAGAGGCGTCGGGCTTTGCGTGTTGGATACGGGCTTGAATCCGCATATAGATTTATGGTTTCCGAAATGCAGGCTGAAGTGTTTTAAAGATTTGGTTAACGGAATCGACGCTCCTTACGACGACAACGGACACGGAACGTTTGTAAGCGGCGTTGCAGCAGGTGGCGGAATAATGTCGGCAAAAAAGGTGATAGGCGTTGCTCCCAAAGCCGATTTGATTTCCGTCAAGGCAATAAGCGAAAACGGTTCTGCCGGAGCTTTTAAAATTCTTGAAGGCATGCAATGGATATTGGATAACAAAGATAAATATAATATCAAAGTCGTTTGCATGTCTTTCGGAGCCGACCCTGTCGATAAAGACCCGTTGATTCTTGGAGCGGAAGCGTTGGTAAAAAACGGTATTTGCGTTGTCGTAGCTTCGGGTAACAGCGGAAACGGAAATTTGAAATCTCCCGCTATAAGTCCGTACGTACTGTCCGTCGGGGCGGTTGACGACAAATTTAACGTTGCCGAATTCACTTCCAGAGGGGTAATGAAAGGAAACGTAAAACCCGACGTATATGCAAAGGGCGTAAAAGTCATAGGGCTAGGTGAAAACGGCTACGTAAAGATGAGCGGCACTAGCGTCAGTGCTCCGTACGTGGCGGGAGCGTGTTGTCTTTTGAAACAAAAATATCCCGATATGTCGCCGCTTGAAATAAAACGTAACGTATTGCTTGAAGCCGAAAATCATAACGGAATAAAAATTATAGATTTCGTTTTATAGCTATCGGAATTCAAACTTATTTGAACGTTTAACATTCTAAAAAGTTTAATATTTCAAATTTATTACGTTTAATTTAAAACGTTGTTAAATTAGCTTTAAAACGTTTTAATCTGATTTACTTTATTTGTTCGACTTAAAGGCTTTTATTGGCTTATAAAAAAACAAAATGAGAGTTTTAATTTTTTAAAGCGTCACTTGTTAAAAGTGAAAAATAAAAATATACGAAACCGCATTAAATAAGGCTTAAAAAAATAAGCCTTATTTAAAACGTGCAATTTTATTCTTTTCTGCCATAATTTTTTCAAGCGCGGATAAAAAATACGTTACTTCCTCTTGCGTGTTGTCCACGCCTATGCTTGCCCGTACAAGTCCGCCGTCTAACGTTCCCAAATGATTATGAATAAGCGGCGCACAATGCAATCCGCTTCTGACGGCTATTCCGACGTCGTTCAATTTGTCCGCCAGAACCGATGACGGGATATCCGGGTGGTGAAAAGAAACTATTCCGAGTCTTGGATTTATGCAATAAGTTTTCAGACCGATATGCGACAGACCGTTTAACATAAAAGAGGTTAGTTTCAACGTTTTTTCGGCATTTTTTTCTCGATGGGCAAAACTCCATACGGCTCCTTCGTTAAGCGCATGAATTCCTGCCGCAAATAAAGTTCCCGCTTCGTAACATTCAGGCACGATAAGCGGTTGATATACGCTGTCGCCGGCTACGCCCGTTCCTCCGTAAATGAGAGGTTTAAGTTTTATATCGTTTCTGAAAATCAAAAAACCTGTACCTTGTATTCCGTGCAGTCCTTTATGAGCAGGCATGGCAAGCATATCGATTCCGTCGTTTTTCATATTTACGTCGACGTACGGCGAACCTTGACTGCCGTCTACAAGCAGTACTGTCTTTGACGATTTTTTTCTGCCTACGTCCGATACGTCGCATATAGCCCCCGTCACGTTGGAAGCAAGATTCAGTCCTATAAAATCAGCGTCGTATGCCGCCCTCAAAATATGTTTGCTGCTTACCGTCAAATTTTCGCTTGGATTTAAGATGCATAAATTTGCTCCTTTACGTTTTTGTTCAAAGAGAGGTCGCAACATCGAATTGTGTTCGTTCACTGTAGTAATTATTTTTTCGTTTCCTTTAAGATAACCGCTTATTGCAAGGTTTAACGCTTCCGTACAATTTTTTGTAAAAACTACGTTATATCCGTCCGTCGCACCGTACAAGGCAAGCAGATTTTTGCGTGTGTTTTCGATTTTCATCATATTTTTCAAAGCGTCGTCATGTCCGCTACGCCCGCTGTTAGAGCTGTGTTTAGCTTCGGATATCAGAGCTTTTATTACGCTTTTTGGCTTGAACCTTGTTGTTGCAGCATTGTCAAAATAAATCATTTCATCTTTCTCCCCGCTTACATATATTATATTAAGTGTTAAGCTTTAATATATTCTATTCCGGGAGGTTAATTTATGGGAGAAATTATAATAGTAATTAAATCACGCTCTGCGGCATTGAGATTTGCCGACGAATTAAAGAGTTATCATATAAGCTGTAAAGTGATAAATACGCCTAAAGAAGCAAACGTCGGTTGCGGTTTGTCGGTAAAAATGTTTATGAAAGATATAAAAAAAGCACAAATGGTTTTGCAAAGAATTTCCGTAAATGCCGACGCAATCTTTAATTATGAAAACGGAAAATTGAGAAGAATGTTATAAATTTTATCAAATTTGTTTTTAGTGCAATAAATTGCACAATTTACGTAGTTAAAGTTGCAAAAATATACATTTTATGCAATAATACGATAATGAAACCTACGCAAGAAGAAATTTTAAATCAGCTTAGCGCTTTGCATCCTACCGCAGATTGTGAGTTGCAATTTTCAAATCCGTTTGAATTGCTTGTTGCAGTCGTATTGTCGGCACAATGTACCGATAAAAGAGTAAACGAAGTGACTTCAAAACTTTTCAGGGTATGTAATACTCCTCAGGGATTTGTGGATATGCCTGTCGAAACGTTGGAAAAGTATATTTTCAGTTGCGGTTTTTATCACAACAAAGCGAAATCGATCAAAGCGTTATCCAAAAGTCTGATTGACGATTTTAACGGCATTGTCCCGGACAATATGGACGATTTGAAAAAATTGAGCGGAGTAGGGTCAAAAACGGCGAACGTGGTTTATGCCGTCGGATTCGGCGGGGCGGGACTTGCCGTCGACACTCACGTTTTTCGCGTTGCAAACCGTCTTGGGATTGTAAACGAAAAAACGCCGCTTGCAACGGAAATTGCTTTAAAAAATTTTTTTAATAAAGATTATTGGTCTAAAGCACATCATCTCTTGCTTTTTCACGGTCGGTATATTTGCAAATCGCAAAATCCCGATTGTGCCAAGTGTCCGTTTACGGCATGGTGTGAACATTACAAGGAGAAAAAATGTACGAAATAATTTCAAAAAGAGAGCTTGCTCCAAACGTTCACGAATACGTTATCAACGCTCCGAACGTTGCAAAACATTGTCTTGCAGGACAATTTATAATACTTCGTTCCGATGAGGGCGGAGAAAGAATACCGTTTACGATATGCGACTATGACAGAGAAAAAGGAACCGTATCTATTCTTGTCCAGACAGTCGGATTTTCCACGGCAAAACTTGCGGCGATGCAAGCCGGCGAAGTTTTATCTTCGTTTGCCGGTCCGCTTGGAAATCCTACCGATTTATCCGAGTACGAAAACGTTTTGTTGGTAGGTGGCGGAATCGGTGTTGCGGTTATTTATCCGCAGGCAAAAAGCCTTATGGCAACGGGTAAAAAGGCAGACGCAATAATCGGTGCAAGAAACGAAAGCCTTATTTTCTTTGAAGACGAAATGAAAAACGTATGCGACAACGTATACGTGATGACTGATGACGGTACGAAAGGTAAAAAGGGATTTGTAACGGATGAAATAAAACGTCTTTTCGATTCGGGGAAAAAATACGACGTCATTTTTGCAGTCGGCCCTATGCCTATGATGAAAGCCGTCACGGAAATTGCAAAATCGTACGGAGTGAAAATCGTAGTCAGCATGAACTCGATGATGGTAGACGGCACGGGTATGTGCGGTTGTTGTAGAGTTATGGTAGGCGGCGAGGTCAAATATGCGTGTATCGACGGACCGGAATTTGACGGGGCTTTAATAAATTTTGACGAAGCGATGGCTCGTTCTAAATTTTATCACGAGCAGGAAACCGAACATTATTGTAATTTAAAAGGGGAAAAGATAAACGATTTAAGACACGAAATGCCTCTCCAACCCGTTGAAGAACGAATTAAAAATTTTGACGAAGTTGCTCTCGGCTATGACGATAATACGGCAAAATTGGAAGCGTTCCGTTGTCTTAACTGTAAAAATCCGCTTTGCGTAAAAGGTTGTCCCGTAAACGTTCAGATTCCTAAGTTTATTGAAGCGATAAGAAACGGCAATCCTATTCTCGGAGCGGAAATTATAAAACAGACCAACAATCTTCCGGCTATTTGCGGCAGAGTGTGCCCTCAGGAAAAACAATGCGAAAGTCAATGCGTTCGCAGATTTAAAATGGGAGGCAGCGTAGCTATCGGTGCTCTTGAAAGGTATTGTGCCGATAAGTTGCTTGAAAAAGAGATTAAAACTTCTTCGGCTTCCTCGGAAAAGAAGGTTGCCGTAATCGGCAGCGGACCAAGCGGACTCAGTTGTGCGGCAGATCTTGCGCGCGCGGGAGTCAAGGTCGTTTTATTCGAGGCTTTGCATAAAGCCGGCGGAGTTCTTGTTTACGGCATTCCCGAATTCAGACTTCCTAAGTCTATTGTAGAAAAAGAAATAGAGAACATAAAGAAACTCGGCGTAGAAATCAGGCTTAACGAAATTGTCGGTAAAACGGTCTTTATCGACGAATTGCTTTCAGAATACGACGCCGTATTTATAGGCTCGGGCGCGGGGCTTCCGGTGTTTTTGAACGTAAAAGGCGAAAATCTTTGCGGCGTATATTCGGCTAACGAGTTTTTAACCAGAATCAATCTTATGAAAGCGTATCAGTCAGGTAGCGCCACTCCTCTCCAGATTGCGAAAAAGCCTGTCGTTATAGGAGCGGGAAACGTCGGTATGGACGCCGCCAGAACAGCGTTGCGTATAAGCGGAAACTGCACGCTTGTATATCGTCGCACTAAGGAAGAAATGCCGGCAAGGGCAGAAGAGATACTTCATGCCGAAGAGGAAGGTGTTCAGTTCAGTTTGCTTACAGCCCCTATCGAAATTATCGGCGACGAAAAAGGCTACGTAAAAGGACTGCTTTGTCAGAAAATGCAATTAGGCGAAAAGGACGCAAGCGGAAGGGCAAAACCCGTTCCGATTGAAAACAGCGAGTTCGTTATCGATTGCGACCAAATTATCGTCGCTTTAGGAACAAGACCTAATCCGATTATCAAAAACAGTTGTAAAGAGCTTGAAACGACCTCGAAAGGTATAATCGTAACGGAAGAAAGTACCGGCTTGACAAGTATAGACAGAGTTTATGCCGGCGGCGACGCCCAGACGGGGGCGGCAACCGTTATAAACGCTATGGGAGCAGGTAAACGTGCGGCAAAAGCAATTCTTGAAAAAATCGGAATGTGAAGCATTGCCGTTTTGCGATAAACGTTTAAACAAGATAACGGAAACCGACTTTGCTATTTACGCATCAAAAAACGTAACGCAAACATTAAGCATTTAACTTTTGCGTGCTACGTGAAAAACCGGGCGGGATAATATTTAAACGTGCGTGAGAAAGTTCAGCTAAATAAAAAGTTCAGCTAAATAATTTGATTTATTTGATAATTATAAGCAATAATAAATTGTATAAAGGAAAAATATGTTTTTAGATTACGTTAAAATTTTTATAAAAGCCGGTGACGGCGGAAACGGAGCGGTAAGCTTTCATCGTGAAAAATTTGTTCCGAACGGCGGACCGGACGGCGGTGACGGCGGTGACGGCGGCAGTATAGTTTTTGTCGCCGATAAAGAATGCAATACGCTTGTCGATTTTAAATTTAAAAAACACTTTTTTGCGGAAAACGGCGGTCCCGGTGCGCCTAAGAATTGTACCGGCAAAACAGCCGATGACCTTATTATCAAAGTTCCGCTCGGAACGGTAATAAAAGACGCCGAAAGCGGAAAAGTGGTTGCAGATCTGACGGAGGAAGGCGAACGCATAACCGTTTTAAAAGGCGGTCAGGGCGGCAAAGGAAATAACCATTTTAAGAACAGCAACCGTCAGGCGCCGTCTTTTAGTCAGCATGGCGAAAAGACAATGCAACGTCAAATTATTTTGGAATTGAAAACCATTGCGGACGTCGGTCTTGTTGGTTTTCCTAACGTCGGCAAATCTACGCTTTTGTCGGTTTTGACTGCGGCTAAACCGAAAATCGCAAATTATCATTTTACGACTCTTGCTCCTAATTTGGGCGTTGTAAAAGTTTTCGACGAAGATTTTGTGATTGCCGATATTCCGGGACTTATCGAAGGAGCAAGCGAAGGGGCAGGACTCGGACATCATTTTTTAAGGCATATTGAAAGAGTGCGTCTTATCGTTCATCTTGTTGATATTTCGGGCAGCGAGGATCGCAATCCGCTTGACGATTATAAGCAGATAAACGAAGAACTTTCAAAATATTCGGAAAAAGTAAAAAACATACCGCAAATAGTTTGTGCGTCAAAAGGAGATTTGCTTGTCGATTCGTCCAAACTGAACGAGTTTGAAAAAGCTATAGGACAAAAGGTCTATCTTATATCGTCGGTTATGAACGAGGGCTTGACCGAATTGTTAAATGCGATATACGAAAAGTTAAAGGTGCTTCCGAAAACGGAAAAATTGGACGTTGACGAAACTATAAGTTTCGATAACAGCTATGAGCAAGATTTCCATATCAACAGACTTTCCGACGGTAGCTTTACGGTTGAAGGCGGTCTTGTAGATTTCTTCATTCAATCGATTTCTTTATCTTCACCTGAGTCTTTTGCATTTTTCCAGAAAAATCTTAAAGACAGAGGCGTCATTTCAGCTTTGAAAAAAGCAGGTATGAAGGAAGGGGATACCGTAATAATCGGCGATATA
>CAMGKS010000001.1 GCA_946056785.1 uncultured Clostridia bacterium | reverse complement strand
GATTGAAAAGGGTAAGAAAATAAGCGGATAAAAGTTAAATAAAGAGACGACGAACGCACTCAAAGCCGCGTTTATGCAGCGTAACGCAAAAAAAGTCGGACTAGAAAAAAAAGTCGGACTAAATAAATTCCAACTTTTTATTTTCTCTTATTATCATAAAAACAACGCCGTTGATTTCGTCTACGCTGATTTGACCTATGGCGCGGCTGTCGTGCGAAACGCTTCTGTTGTCGCCTAAAAGATAAACGTAATTAGGCTTGACGACAAATTCTTCAACGTTCAGCAGTTCGACGCCGTTATACATGCGTTTGTTTTCTACGGATAAATATTCCCCCGATTCTTGTACTCCGTTTACGTAAAGAATGCCGCTTTCGATTTTAACTTTATCGCCGCCGACAGCAACGCACCGTTTAATCAGAGTTTTGTTTTCTTTTGCGACGCTAGCTACAACGATATCGCCTCTACTGATTTGTTTGACTTTATTTACAATAACTTTATCGCCGTCGGTGTAATTGCCGTCTTTGCCGCCGTCTAAAGTGGGCTGCATAGAAGCTCCGTCGACGATAAAACTTTCGGTTATGCAAGATAAAGTAATGACTGTGACAAGCAGAGCAAGGACGATAACGGAGGCGATGACGGATAGTGCGATTTTTACTTTTTTCTTTTTTGGATCGACAGGGGAAAAGTCTTCCAATTCGTTTATTTCGTTCATAGCATTATTATATCCAAATAATATTGTTTAATATAACGCCGGCAACGTTTTTAAATACCGTAATTTGCGTGTCTGAAAAAACGCCGAGCGGTTTTCCGTCGTCAGATTTAAAATCTGATGAAGACAGCAAAACCTTTTGCCATCTTTCTCCGCCTTTAAGAGAACATTTTGCAACGTATGACGCTCCGCTGTAGATAGAGTATAATTGTATGCGTATATCACGTTCGGCAGGGCTATAAAAATCGATTTTCAAAATGCTTGTCTTATCTTTTGCGAATTCCGATTTCATAAGTTTGTTCGTAGAAAGATAACCACTGTCAACCGTAACTCCTTTAATGCCGAACGGTCCCGCTTTCATTTTGAGATTGTCTTCGTCGACGATGACGGAAGACGTTTGCGGAGTAAAACTTGCGATGCCTTTTTTATTCGTATATACTATGCGGTTGTTTTCGACAAGTGCGGGTAAAACTTTAACTCCGCTGAATTTATCCTTAGTTATAGTTACAACGGGCGTTGAAACGACGATGCCGTCATAGGTAACGTTTGCGAATGCGTAAAGTTTTTCAGTGTCATCGTAAGGCGTTACGTCGTAAGTTATAACCGTTCCGTCCGCAGACGATTGTTCCAAAGAAAACCAATCTCGAATAGGAGCCGGCACGTTGTCGTATGAAATAAACGTCTCTATGCAATCGCAATTTTGCCGAACGTCAACGACCAGCGAAAGGGAATCTCCGTTCACTGAAAACGAGGCGACAGGGGAAGGCATTTTAGGGGCCTCTCCGTTGAACGCAATATCCGCCCATTTAAGAAGCCCTTCGAAGCAGTCTTTGGCAAGTTGTTTGTCTGTTTTCGGAGATATGGAAAGGAATTTTGTCGTAGACGTAATTCCCGACATAATTTCGTTGGCTTTATCGATGTTAGCAAAAAGGCTGTTTGTGCTTGTAGCATACACGACCGGGCAGGAGATGAAATGGGCGTAAGTTTCAGGACATATTCCCGAAACCCAGGCTCGCTCTTCATCCGAGTCGAGAGAAATTTCTCGTTTCTCATATGCGTTATATCCGCAACCCATAACCGGAACGACAGAATGCAATCTTCCGTCTATTGCCCCGACTATCCATGCAAGTTGTGCTCCGTGTACGTAGCCGACGAGATTTATTTTTTCGCTGTCGGCGATATTCTGTTCTCCGATTAAAGTAATTGCACGTCGGACGATTTTTGCCCAAACAAACCAAGGAGTGATTCTTGCCGACTCTCCCATATAGCTGAGATTGTTTTTAGCGTTTTCAAATCTGGCGTAAGACAGAGAATCGGGAAAAGAAGTGCGAGTTTCCCTTTGGGTAAAAAATCCCGCATAATCTAAAAAGAAAACCACGTATCCTTTCATTACAAACAAATTTTTAATTTCTTCGAAATTGATTTTTTCAGATAAATTTGTAAGGAAAAGAACGACGGGATGTTTTTCATTCCAATTACGATTGCAAATCATTTTACAATACGTGCGGACTTTGCCGTCTTTTACCGTTTCTGCGGTAAAAAACATATCCGTTTCCATAAATTCGTCTTTTATCTGACACTTTTCGACGTATGTTTCAAGAGGCTCTTTAACGGGGTTAAACGTTTCCCATACCTCGGTTGGCGTCATAAATTTAATTTCCATACAAAAATTATACAACAGTACTCAAATTTAGTCAAATTCAATAACGGTAGAGTTGAAGAAATAAACCGTGATTAAATTTAAAGGAAAACGCAACGGAAAAAAGACGGCAAAACGGCGGGCAAATCATAAAAAGCAAATCAGCGAATTTTGCTTAACGTAAAATATGCCGCGGTTACGCTTATAAAAACGCAGAAGAATATATATGCATATTTCAAAAGCGATTATTTCAAAACCTATGAACCTATGCTTTTTTAAATTCATATAATATAAAAGTTTTGGAGGCAAAAATGGATTTTCTTTTACCCGATGACGATACGATGGAAAAGATGGCGTCGGAATATGCAAAAGCAAGACGTAAGGCTTCGGTTTTGGAGTGCAAAAAAGATAACGGAGACTATAGTTATGCCGTTTCGCACGAAATAAAAAACAAAATCAATGAAGTTAAATTTTCTCAGAACGCAGACGGCGGAACAAACGCAGATAATGGAACAAACGCAGATAATGGAACAAACGCAGATAATGGAACAAACGCAGATAACGGTTTAAACGGCGGCGATAATGCAAGCGGAACGGGAAACGGATCGAACGGAACGAGCGATATCGGTACGGACGTTCCGAACGGTTTGAACGGCGGCGACCCGGCCCCTACCGAAGAAGAATTAAGAGAAGCTGCTATTATGCAAAGACGAGTCAGAAATACGGCGGTAATTTTGATGCTTATCAAATCTTTGAAAAAGTAAAAAGCGTTATACGTATTTGTCGTACGCATAACGCTTTCGTCAGCTTTTTACAAGAGAAAGCTCAATTTGCGGATTAAAAGTAAGATTTTCCCAAAATGCGTCCGGGTTATAGTTTAAACCTTCGCTTTGCCATGCCAGATTGCGAAGCATCAAAAAATCTGATTTAGTCGTTTTTGACAATTCGAAGACGTCGTTCATTTTTTCGGTTAAGTCTTTTTTCAGTTCGGACATAAATTTATCTTTAAATTCTTTAGACAAAAGAAATTCGCTGAACGTCTTATTTTCGATTTCCACGAGTGCGATTTCCGCTTTAAATTTTGCCGTAACGGAATTATTTTCATATTTCATTTTCGTATCAGATTTGACAATTTGATATTCGACGTTATAATCGTCGTATTGAACGTTTAGATACGCCTCTTTTATTTTGGTTCTAAGCAAATTTGTGATTTGCGTGGTTTTTTCGTCGAGAAGCATAACGGTTCCGTCTTTAGAAACGGCGAAGTTCGTTTTCAAATCTATGGTAGCGTATTTACCCGTGCCGCTTTGACTTGACAACACTGATTCGTCGTCAATTTCCGTCGGCACGCAAATAGGCAGAGTAGTCGTTTTAGATTTTGAAGCAAAATCTGTAAGAAACGTGTTTATATGCGTTTTTGTCAAAAGACTTTTTTTCTCCGTAAGCATAAGAGTCTGAAGATAAAACGCTATGTTTTCCGAAGAAGGGACTTTGAGTTTCATAACGTTTTCCGGTTTATCGTCTACGGCAACGATAACGGCATTGATAGGTAAAAGCCAACTTGTAATAAGATTATTGAGATAAGAGTCGGGATTGCTAAGCAATGCGTTTTTCGACAGCACAATGATATTGCAGTGCGCCAATGAAAGAGTTCTGCCGATTTTTCCGCCTATATCTTCAAGAGCCTGAGCAACGGTCGGAGCTTTTGTGGTTATCGTTGCAAAGTTGTCCGAGCTGGCACTTTCGGCACCTTGTCCGGACGAAGGCGAAACTACCTGAGTAGTGACCGCATAATCTGTTCCCGTGTAATCTATGCCTATCATCAGAACTATATTTCTTTCCGAAATGGAAAACGTACTTATCGTTCTTCCCAAAAAAGTGCAAACGACGACAAAGACAACCAAAATGAAAGATTTAAACTTAAATAGCTTTTGCATTTTTTCTTCTCCTTACGTTAAGCACAATCAATATCGAAACGACAATTAAAATCATTGCGGCAAACATAACGTATCCTAAAATTCCGCTCGTGTTTTCGATGATGAAATCATATCTTTTCATAGCCATATACGGAATAGTCAAAGCAAGAGCGGAAAAAACGATAACGGGGACTTTTTTTCCGACTATACGCATACCCGATTCCGTCATTGCCCAAAACAACATTCCGCATTCGAGATAGCTTCCGAACAGCCACGGAACGATGCTTAACCATTGCAATCTTCCCAGAACGGAAGAAAGTTGATTGAACATGGACAAATTTACGAGCAGGTTATCCGCAATGACTATAGCGTCGCCGAAAATTGCAACGGACAACATTAAAACGACGCAGATAAGCGTATAAGTCAATATAATGGTGACGGGCAATACCGCTTTTTTGCTTTTTTTCACCGTCACGAAAATAAAAGGCAAAGCGTCGCCGAACCATAATCCGTATGAAAAACCGCTTTTAAAAAATGCCGTAGAATCGATTGCCAAAAAAGGTTTAAATCTTCCAAAATCGAAATCGGCTTCCAAAAATGCCAACAGCAGAAAATAGCATATAACCGAAAAGATAACGAAAAATTCTCCGCTTCTTGCAATGCTTCTCATTCCCTTTATTCCCAGATAAACGACGGGGACGATTATCGTAATTATAAGGATATATAACGAAATCGAATCGAACATAAAGTTTGATATAAAGTTTGCGACAAAAGCCATAAAGGTAAACAGCTTTGCAAAGAAATACAGATACAGCGCTATGCAAATAGGATATTTAACTTTTGTTTCATCAAGCATTTTTATGCCGTCCGCTTGTACGAATACGTAGACGAGACAAAAAATTATAATCTCTATAACGCTCATGATAATCATTGCCAAAAAAACCGAAGTAGAAATTTCCATTGCCCAAAGAGCGGGCAAAGAAGACAGTTTAATTACGGTAGAAGACAAAAAGATTAAAATCGCCATCTGGCGTGTGTATATATTGTTATCCGTCATGATTTTCTCCTGCGGTTATGATTCGGGAAAGAAAAAGGTCTCGTTTTTTGGTTAACGTTTAAGGATTTTAAAAGTCCGTCTTTCAAATCTGACGAAACCAACGGGGCGAAAGGCGCGGCAAAAGGCGTGCCGTAATTGTTTATTGAAACTATATACACGACGGTCATTATCGTCGCTATGATAAGTCCGTAAAGCCCCAATATCGCCGCAACGCAAACGAAAATCAAGCGTAACATGGATATAACGTTAAGTTGGCTAGGTACGCAAAATATTCCGATTGACGACAAGGCTATTATCAATACTGCAGGCGACGATATAAGTCCTGCTTTAACGGCGGTGTCGCCGAGTACTATAGCTCCGACTATCGAAAGGGAAATGCCTAAAAATCTCGGCATTCTTATGGAAGCCTGATTTAAAATTTCAAACAGCAGCAGCACGAAAAGAATTTCAATTTGCGGCGGAAAAGGTATTCCGTTTGTAGCGTTGAAAAGAGTTATGAGAAATTTCAGCGGGAGCAAATGAAAATGGAACGTTTCAAAAGCAACGTAAGCCGCAGGAAGAAAAATGGTCAACAGCATTCCTATAACTCTGAATATTCTGATTAAAGACGCTCTCCAATCGTTGCTGTAATAGTCGTATGCGTCCTGCATAGCTTCAAACAGCAAAAACGGAACGGTGAGTACGGACGGCGAACCGTCGACTATAACGGCAATTCTGCCTTCGAGCAATTTTGCGGCTACAACGTCCGGTTTTTCCGTCGACCCGACTTGCGTAAAAAAGCTGTATTTATTTTCGCAAAGATATTGTTCGATATAATAGCTGTCGAGTATTCCGTCCGTTTTTATATTCGATATGCGTTCTTTAACCGTAGATATAACCGTTTTATCGGCAATTCCGTCTATATAGCAAATCGCAACGGAAGTGTTTGTTTGCTTGCCCACCGTCATGTTTGTTATAACCAATTTTTCCGATTTGATTTTACGACGGATAAGGGTGGTGTTTGCCTTTATATCTTCGATGAATCCTTCTCTCGGACCTCTTAAAACGTTTTCCGTCGGCGGTTCGGTAATGCCGCGCATAACGGTTTTTCTCAAAGGAAAACAAAAACACCCTTCTGCTCCGTCTATCAAAAGGACAACGTCCCCCTTTGTAACGTGAGCTAATACGTCGTCAAATTCGGTGGAAACGTCTACTGTTTCCGGGAACGGCATATTTTTCAAGCAATCGTACACGGGAACAGACAAAGTAGTTCCCGTTAAACTGCTTAATACGTCTCTTGTAAGGATGTCTTTGTCGACGAATCCGTCAATAAAACAGATTGCCGCCTCTCCGAGATTGACGTTAAATTTTTTAATAATTAAATCGTCGCTGTTGCAAAAAGCGTCACGAATATCTTTTTCAAGTTTAACAAGTTCTACAGTCATAATTGTCCTTAACTTATCTTTTTTCTTTTTTGGGGAAATATGCGTAAAAAGTTAAACGGAAAAAATTTTTAACGATTTTAAGTTTCGATTAACTAAGGTAAATTTAGATAATAAGCGAAATAAAATGTTGACTTATCTAAAAGTTAAGCATAAAATATCTGTTATGGATAAAATAATCGATATACACGCACACATCTATCCTGAAAAAATAGCGAAAAAAGCCGTCGAATCAATAGGGTCGTTTTACGGTATCTCAATGGTGGGCGGCAACGGTACAAGCGAAAATCTCATTGCAAGCGGCGGGAAGATAGGCGTCGAAAAATACGTAGTACACTCAACTGCGACGAAACCGGAACAGGTAGAATCAATCAATAATTTTATATGCGGCGAGTGCAAGTTGCACGGAGAATTTATAGGCTTTGCAACTTTGCATCCCGATATGACGGAAGAAGAAATTGCAAAAGAAGTCGAAAGAGTAAAGGGGATGGGACTTCACGGCATAAAGCTTCACCCTGATTTTCAAAGATTTTTTATCGACGAAGACAGAGCCGAAAAGATTTATAGACAAGTAGAAGGCAAGTTGCCGATTTTGTTCCATACGGGCGACCCTCGTTATGATTTTTCATCGCCGCTCAGAATGAGCAGGGTAGCGAAAAGGCATCCTAATCTTATATCTATCGGGGCTCATTTCGGCGGATACGGACGTTGGGACGAAGTGGAGGTTTATAAAGGACTTGACAATATGTTTTTCGACACGTCAAGCACGTTGTTTAAACTTCCGGGTGAACAGGCAAGAAAAATTATAAAAATGCTCGGCATCGAAAAATTTATGTTCGGCGTCGATTTTCCTATGTGGGAACACGACAAGGAGTTGGAACGCTTTTACGGTTTGAGATTGTCCGATTCCGACAACGAAAAAATATTGTATCAAAACGCCTTGCGATTTTTATCGCTTACGGGCGGAAACGTTTGACAAAATGAATATATTAGTCTATTATCTAATAGTGAAAACGATATCGACAATAAGACAAATATTAAACGCCGACTTGCGGGTTACCCCGTAGCTTGGCGTATTTTTTTTGGAGGCGGTATGAAACCTTTGTATGAAAATCCTCTTTGCACACGTTATTCGTCAACAGAAATGCAGACGATTTTTGCCGACGACACCAGATTCGGGCTTTGGAGAAGATTGTGGCTTGCTCTCGCGAAGTCGGAAAAAGCGTTAGGACTTGACATCACAGACGAGCAGATTGCCGAGTTAGAAATGCATCTTGACGATATCAACTATGACGACGCTTTGAATAAAGAAAAAGAAATTCATCACGACGTTATGAGTCATATCTATGCCCTGGGACTATTGTGCCCGAAAGCAAAACCGATAATTCACCTCGGCGCTACAAGCTGCTTTGTGACCGACAACAGCGAGCTTATTATGATGCACAGAGCGTTGCTTCTTATAAGAGCGAGACTTGTTAAAGTGATAGACAATCTGTCCGATTTTGCCTTAAAGCATAAAGATATGCCGACGCTTGGGTTTACGCATCTGCAGGCGGCGCAGCTGACTACCGTCGGAAAGAGAGCTACGCTTTACGTTCAGGAATTTATGATGGACCTTGAAAATATCGATTATATACTCGACGGGTTCAGACTGCGTGGCATAAAAGGCACGACCGGAACGCAGGCGAGCTTTTTGGAATTGTTCAACGGCGATCATGAAAAGGTTAAAAAGCTCAACGAAATGGTCGTAAACGAAATGGGATTTAAGAGAAGTTTTTCCGTCAGCGGACAAACCTATCCGAGAAAATATGATTTTGAAATATTATCCGTTCTTTCCGGAATTGCGCAAAGCGCATCTAAGTTCGCAAACGATTTACGAATTTTGCAAAGCAAAAAAGAAATGGAAGAGCCGTTCGGCAAAAAGCAGGTAGGCTCGTCGGCGATGGCATACAAACGCAATCCTATGCTTAGCGAAAGGATATGCGCTTTAAGCCGTTATCTTATAAGCCTTCCGCAAAATCCGGCAATGACTGCGGCGACTCAGTGGTTCGAGCGTACGCTTGACGACAGCGCAAACCGAAGGATAACAAACAGCGAGGCGTTTTTAACGGCAGATTCGGTATTGCTTTTGATGGATAAAGTCACAACCGGAATGGTTGTGTATCCAAAGATTATAGAAAAGCACGTTGCGGAAGAATTGCCGTTTATGGCAACGGAAAACATTCTTATGGATTGCGTAAAGGCAGGCGGCGACCGTCAGACGTTGCATGAAGCTATAAGAGAATGCAGTATGGAAGCGGCATCGCACGTAAAAGTCGAAGGAAAAGAAAACGATCTTATCGACAGACTAAAACAAAAAGAAGCGTTTAAACCGTATAAAGATTTAATCGACAAAGCGATGGACGCGAAACTTTATATAGGCAGAGCAAGTCGGCAGACCGAAGAGTATATTTCAGGAGAGGTTTTACCTGTCCTCAAAAAGGAGAAAAAATGAATACAGCAATAGTCGGAATTAATTGGGGTGACGAAGGCAAAGGAAGAATGGTTGACCTTTTGTCAAGCGATTTTGACGTGGTAGTGCGTTATCAAGGCGGCAACAATGCAGGACATACCGTTATAAACGAAAAAGGAAAGTTCATATTGAATTTATTGCCGTCAGGCATTCTCCGTGACGACGTAACGTGCGTTATGGGCAGCGGAATGGTTATCGATTTAAAGCATTTGTCGGGCGAAGTAAAACGCCTTTACGAAGGCGGCATAAGCGTAACGCCGAGAAATCTTATCATTTCAGACAGAGCGGTTATCTGTATGCCGTACGACGTAATGCAAGATTGTCTTGAAGAAGACCGTTTGCAAGGCAAGAAATTCGGTTCTACCAGAAGAGGTATCGGACCTATATATTCCGATAAATATATGAAAAAAACAATTCATATGGGCGACCTTTTATACAGCACGAAACTCGAACAGAAAGTCAAAGACCTTGTAGAATGGAAAAATCTTTTGTTTAAAAGTTACGGCAAAGAAATAGACGCCGACGAAATGATTGACTATTTAAAGCAGTACGGAAAAGAATTTGTGCCGTATATCAAAGATACTAACAAATTTTTACTTGACGCACAAAAGCAGAAAAAGAATATAATGTTCGAAGCGCAGCTCGGAGCGTTGAAAGATATCGATTTCGGCATTACTCCTTATACGTCGTCGTCAAACGTAATTTCCGCATATGCTCCGATAGGCAGCGGTTGCCCGTCTTTGAAGTTGGACAGCGTTATAGGAATAGTTAAAGCTTATTCGAGTGCCGTCGGCGAAGGACCGTTTGTATGCGAAATGTTCGGAGACGAAGCGGAATTTTTAAGACAGGCGGGCGGCGAATATGGTGCGGCAACGGGAAGACCGAGAAGAGTCGGCGGCTTTGATTTTCCTGCGACAAGATACGGAATCGATATGCAGGCGGCAACGGAAATTGCCATAACAAAAATCGACGTATTATCGAAGCTCGATAAAATTCCGGTTTGCGTAGCGTATGAATTTGAAGGGAAAAGACTTGACGATTTCCCTTATCCGGAATTACTTGACGATTGCAAACCTATTATTGAATATCTGGACGGTTGGGGCGAGGACATATCGAATTGCAAGTCGTTTGAAGAACTTCCGAAGAATGCAAAAGAATATCTTAAGTTTTTACAAAAAGGCTTAAACGCTCCGATAACGCTTGTTTCGGTCGGTGCAGACAGAGAACAATATTTCTACGTAAAAAAGGGCGAGCTTGACTGAAACGAAACGGCGTAAGAATGGAACGATGACTACAAGGCGACAATGGAATTTAAAAACGAAAAAATAAACGAAGCTTATGAATTTGCTCTGAAAGCACATAAAGGGCAATTCCGTTTCGGAATAAAAGAGCCGTATATCAATCATTTGGTAGCTACTTATAATATAGTATTAGAAAATGTACCACAATGTACGACCGATGTTTTAATCGCAACGCTGTTGCATGATTCCGTAGAAGATACTAAAGTAACGCTATCCGATATTTCAGGCAGATTCGGTGAAAAAGTTGCAGAGATTGTAGCATTGCTGACAAAAGATTTCGACAAAGAGCAAAGTGATGGGCAGATGAAATATTTTAAAAATATTGCGTTATCTTCAGAAGCGTCTATAATAAAACTGGCAGACAGAATTCATAATATTTCAAGACCTAGTACGGTAAAGGGCAAAGAATGGAATGAACGCTATATCGCCGAATCGCAAACAATATTGGATATGATGGGTTGGGCGGACGGAAATCTCGCCGATATATTAAAAATCAAGATTGCCGATTATAAAGAATTTATTAAAAACCAAAATTGGGAATCCGAGTAAAAATAAAGCAATAAAAATTTTTCGTTAAACGAAAACATGTTACAAAAAGAGTATATGAAAATATACTCTTTTTTATTATTCGGCAATTGTGCCATAAACTGCGACGCCCGAAAAACCGCTCAAACAAAATCTGCCGTATAATGAATTGACACAGAATAAAAAGGCAGGAAAGGGGATGAACCGAATTGTCTTACCGTAAGAGCGTTTTATGCAAAATTTAACACGGCTTAGAAAACCTTCACGTTTTAAAATTAACGCTTTTTCAGAAATGCGTCACGGAAACGTTATTTCCATTTTGCTTCGAGAGAAACGTTTTTAGAAATATCGAAAATATAGACAAGGTCTGACGAAACTTTTACGTCGCCGTCATACCAACCGTCGAAGACCGATTCCCCGTTAGCTACCGCCGTCACAGTGACTTGCGAACCGGAGTCGAAAGATGTTTTCGGTTGGAGGTCGGCAGGTTTTTGTTGAGTAATTGAAAAAGTTCTGTCCTTTGAAGTGTTTTTGAAAGTCGGAACGATTTCTAATTGATATACTTCGCCGCTTTCAAGGTCGTTAAAAGAGAGCGACTGTTCCGTTGTGTTGATTTCAATGGTTTTATTAGGAATAAGAGTTGTTCCGTCTGCTTTTCTCAAAACGTAATTGAGTTGATAAATTGCCGAGCCGCTGAAATTAAACGTTGCGGAATTTGTCATTGCGGTTGAGAAGTAGATATTATATTTGTTCTGTTGGTTTTTGTAAAAAGTAAACGTATTTAACATTCCGACGTTTAAATGATAATTTCCGTTTGTAGAAAACCATTTTGCATATAAGGTAACGTCCGACGTTACGTAGCTTCTGTCCCAAAGAGCGGTAAGTTCCGCATCGGTGTAATATCCCACCAAAAGGACGTCTTTATCGTCGATTTTGCCTGTGGCATAGTTAAATTTTGGCGGATTTGAAAAACTCACCGTCTCACTTGTAGCGGAAGATGAAACGGCTCCGTTATAGTTATAGGTGACGGTGTATTGGCTTCCGATAATGGCAGAACCTTTCAATTCATCGGTTACAAGCGATACGGAATATTTGACCGTTTCCCATTTTGCAGTAAGCGTAATCTCACTGCCTGAAAAAGTCCATTTTTCGGCAACGCCGTCGCTTGACGTAATCTGAGTGCCGTCGTCTGTAAAATAGCCGACGAACACGCACTCGTTTTTAGTAGGCGTTTCGAAGGCGGCTCTTTCTCCGAACGTTGCTCCTTTAGTAAGTTCCGTTTTATCGTTTGCAAAAGTTCCTCCGTTTGAGTTAAGTTTTACGGAAGTATTTTTGCCGCTGAAAACGGCTTCCAACGTTACGTCGGAATGCGGCATAGAAAGGTTGTAAGGATTATCTTTAATTAAAACGTCTCCGTACAAAAAGCCGATAAATTCATAGCCGCTTTCAGGAACGGCTTCGATTTCAACCGATTGACGGTATTTGTATTTCGTTTCCGTCGGCATAATAACGTTACCTTTTGTTTTGTCCCACGTCACCGACAACGAATATTCGTTTTCCGAGTAAACGGCATAAAGTGTGAGATCGCTTTTTACGTCCTTTATGATTCTGTCGGTTATGATTTTATCGCCTGCTTTCCAACCTGAAAAGGTATAGCCGTCTTTACTCGGATTCGGCGGGGCGACAACGCTTCCTCCGCTTGTCACGGTTTTTTCGCTGACAAGGATACCGCCGTCAAAAAATTTGACGGTAAAAGAAGTTTCGCCGTTGCATGCAGATAAAACTGCGGCAATCAAAGATATCACTATTAATATAAACAAGAGTTTGTTTAAAGGTAATTTCTTTTTCACGAATTTATGATATATGTATTTAACGAAGTTGTCAACCTGCCTGTCGAAAAGCAATCTGACAAAATTTAGACATACGGTTAAATTCGATTGCTATTATTTGCAAATTGTGGTATTATTCGATAAACAAAGTCTGGAGATGAATTATGAAAGGGTTGTTTACTCTAAGTACGGTAAGTTCCGAAAAAATCATTGAAATTATCGACCTTGCTTTACGTTTCAAAAGAGGAGAAACAAAAGTTTCTTATCCGGGAAAGAGCATGGCGACTTTGTTTTTTGAAAATTCAACGAGAACGCAATACAGCTTTCAGATGGCAATGATAAAACTCGGCATCACGCCTGTTTCTTTCAGCAGCGTCGGTTCTTCGCTTGCAAAGGGTGAGAGTCTTTACGATACGGTAAAGACGTTTGAAGCGTTGGGCGTTGACGGAGTTGTCGTTCGTCATAGTAAAGACGGTTATTACAGGGATTTGGATTCTGTCCGAATCCCTATTTTTAACGGCGGCGACGGAAAGAGCGATCACCCGACGCAAACTTTACTTGATCTTATGACTATATATGAAGAATACGGACGTTTCGACGGTCTCGACGTCTGTCTTGTCGGAGATATAAAACACAGCAGAGTAGCTCACGGCAATGCCGAAGTTATGAAAAGACTTAAAATGAACGTTTATATTGCAGGGCCTGACGAGATGCTTGACGATACGGCAAAAGTTTTATCCCTTGACGAAGCTGTTGAAAAATGCGACGTGATAAATTTACTCAGAGTTCAGTTCGAGCGTCACAGCGAGAAGCTCGATATGAACGAAGCGGAATATTTGAAAAAATACGGCATGACTCTTGAAAGAGTTTCGAGAATGAAAGATAAAGCTATTATAATTCATCCCGCGCCTATTAATCGGGGAATAGAAATTCAAAGTGAAGTTGCAGAATGTGAAAAAAGCAGAATATTCAAGCAAATGACGAACGGCGTATTCGTCAGAATGGCTGTTATATCAATGGTATTGGAGGACAAGTTATGATTTTTAAAAACGTACTTGTCCTTTTTGATGGCGAAAAAAGAACGGTTGACGTTGAAATCGAAAAGGACACGATAGTCAGAATCGACTCAAATTTGAAAGGCGAAGGTTTTGACCTTAAAGGCGGTTTCATGACGGGCGGAGCGATAGACGCCCACGCTCATTTCAGAGATCCCGGCTTTACGGCGAAAGGCACGATTGCGACGGAATCTTTAAGTGCGGTAAAAGGCGGAGTGTTCACCGCTTTTTCTATGCCTAATCTCAATCCGGTACCCGACAGCGTAAAAAATCTTAAAGTGCAAAAACAAATTATCGATAAAGACAGTCGCATAAAAATTTTGCCGTACGCATCTTTGACTGTCGGCGAAAAGGGAAAAGAATTAAGCGATATAGAAGGTTTGCAAAACAAAGTCGTTGCCTTTTCCGACGACGGAAAGTGCGTAAACGATTTATCCGTTTTAAAAGAAGGAATGCAAAGAGTCGCAAAAACGGGAAAGATTATTGCGTCTCACGCTGAGGCGGCAGGATATTCGGATACGCCGCTTGCAGAAATCAAAGCGGTAGAAAGAGAACTTATTCTGGCAAAAGAAACGAAAGTGAAATATCATTTCTGCCACCTTTCTACGGCGGAAAGTTTCGAGCTGGTACGTCAGGCGAAGGCGGACAAAGTTGACGTAACTTGCGAGGTTACGCCGCATCATTTGTCGCTTGCGGCATGCGGAGCGACGGACGCCAATTTCAAAATGAATCCTCCGCTCAGAAGCAAAAAGGATATGCTTGCAACCGTCAACGCAATAGTCGGCGGCGTTGCAGATTTTGTGGCGACAGACCATGCTCCGCATACAAGAGAAGAAAAGTCGTTGAGTTGGGATAAAGCGCCGTACGGCATTATAGGTTTTGAGACTCTTTATCCCGTGCTTATAACGACTCTTTACAAAACGGGACTGATGTCTTTAAACGATATAGAAAGGATAACGTCAAAAGCGGTTGCCGCTCGTGTCGGAATAAAACCGAACAAGATAGCGGTAGGCGAAAAAGCAACGTTTTGCGTTTTAGACGTATGCGGCAAAAGAAAATATACGGAAAAAGAAATATTGTCAAAAAGCGTTAACACGCCGTTTATAGGAATGGAAATGTACGGATTCAACGTTTTAAGCGTTATAAACGGCAAAATCGAATATATACGAACGGAGGAATTATGCCAAACAAAATTTTGATTCTTGAAAACGGAAAGACGTTTTCAGGCGACGGTTTCGGTGCGGACGGAACAAAGATTGCGGAAATCGTTTTTAATACGTCTATGGTAGGTTATCAGGAAATTCTGTCCGACCCGTCATACTGCGGACAGTTTGTTACGATGAGCTATCCGCTTATAGGCAATTACGGATTGACCGATGAAGACTATGAATCCAAGGGGATATATATGTCGGGATTTATAGTCCGTGAATACAACGATATGCCGTCCAATTTCCGTTATACCATGACTCTTCAGGAAATGATGCAGTCAAACGGAGTAGTAGGAATAAGCGGCGTAGATACAAGAGAACTCGTAAGAATTATCCGTGACGAAGGAAGTCAGCGAGCAATGATAACGGATATAGACGCCGACGTGGACGAATGCGTAAAGATTTTAAAAGCAACGCCGTACGAAACCGAGCAGGTAAAGACGGTATCTACAAAAAGGATATGGCATTGCAGAACGCAAAATCCGAAATTCACCGTCGTTGCCGTCGATTGCGGAATCAAATATAATATAATAAGAAAATTCAACGAGTGCGGAATAAACGTTATCGTCGTTCCTTACAATACCTCTGCCGAAGAAATATTGAGATTAAATCCCGACGGATTGTTTTTGTCGAACGGACCCGGCGACCCTGAAAACGTGCCGGAAGTTATCGAACTTGTAAAAAAGATGAAGGGCAGATTGCCGATTATGGGTATATGTTTAGGGCATCAGATAATCGGGCTTAGCTATGGAGCAAAGACGTACAAAATGAAATTCGGACACAGAGGAGCAAATCACCCGGTAAAAAACCTGCTCAGCGGAAAAGTCGAAATTACCGCCCAGAATCACAGCTATGCAATAAAGGCCGACAGTTTAAAAGGAACGGGACTCGAAGTTACGCACGTCAATCTTATTGACGGCGAAGTGGAAGGAATGATAGATGAGAAAAACAGAGTAATTTCGATTCAGTATCACCCTGAAAGCGCAGCGGGGCCTGAAGACAGCGGATATATTTTCAGAATGTTCCTTAAAAATCTCGAAGCGGTTGCAGGAGGAAAATTAAATGCCGAAAAGAACAGATATTAAAAAGATTTTGGTAATAGGCAGCGGCCCGATAGTTATCGGACAAGCGGCGGAATTCGATTATGCGGGAACGCAGGCTTGCCTTGCTCTTAAAGAAGAAGGATACGAAGTAGTTTTAGTCAACAGCAATCCGGCAACCATTATGACGGATACGTTAATAGCCGATAAGGTTTATATGGAACCGCTCGATCTCGAACACGTGGCGAAAATCATACGTTATGAAAGACCCGACGGTTTGCTTTGTTCGATAGGCGGACAGACGGGACTTAACTTAGGTATGCAGCTTTACAAAAAAGGTATTCTGGAAGAATGTCAGGTCGAACTTTTGGGAACGAGCTACGACGCCATATCCAAGGCGGAAGACAGACAGCTTTTCAAAGAACTTTGCGAGCAGATAGGAGAACCTATTTTGGAATCGCTTACAGCTACGACCGTTGATGAAGCTCTTATTGCGGCGGAAAAAGTCGGATATCCTGTTATCATAAGACCTGCGTTTACTTTAGGCGGCACGGGCGGCGGTTTTGCGGATAATATTGACGAACTTATTCCGCTTGTCAAAAACGCTCTTAAACTTTCTCCCGTAAGGCAGGTGCTTGTCGAAAAATCGATAAAGGGCTTTAAAGAGATAGAATACGAAGTTTTAAGGGATAAAAACGATACGGCGCTCGTTGTCTGTAATATGGAAAATATAGACCCCGTCGGCATACACACGGGCGACAGTATAGTAGTCGCTCCAAGTCAGACTTTGACGAACAAAGAATATCAGATGTTGCGTAACAGTGCGTTGAAAATAATAAGAGCTTTGAAAATCGAAGGCGGTTGCAACGTGCAGTTTTCGCTTGACCCGTTCAGCTTTAAATATTACGTCATAGAAGTAAACCCGAGAGTAAGCCGTTCGTCCGCTCTCGCGTCGAAAGCAAGCGGCTATCCGATAGCAAGAGTTTCGGCAAAAATCGCCTGCGGACTGACTCTTGACGAGATAGACATAGCAAACACAAAAGCGGCGTTCGAACCGACTTTGGACTACGTCGTGACAAAAGTTCCGAGATTTCCTTTCGATAAGTTTGCCGACGCAAACAGAACGCTCAGCACGCAGATGAAAGCGACGGGCGAAGTTATGGCGATAGGAAGAACGATTGAAGAAAGTCTTTTAAAAGCCGTGCGTTCTCTTGAAATAGGCGTCAACCATTTGCAACTGAATAAGTTCAAAGATATGTCCCGCCACGATTTGGTGGACTGTATAATAGAGAATACCGACGAGCGTATCTTTGCGATAGCCGAAGCTTTCAGAAAGGATATCTCCGTCGACTACGTATATCTTTTGACGAAAATCGACCGCTTCTTCCTTGAAAAGGTATTGCACATAACCGAACTTGAAAAAGAACTTAAAGAGTCGGATAAAACGGCAGAAGCTCTTTACAAAGCGAAACGCTTCGGTTTTTCGGACGAATACATAGCTTCTATATGGGACGTCTCGGCGGCGGAAATTTATGAAATGAGAAAGGCAAACGGTATAACGCCGGTATATAAAATGATAGATACCTGCGCAAGCGAATTTAAATCGTATATACCGTATTTCTATTCGACTTATGAAAGGGAAAACGAATCTATTGTTACGACGGATAAAAAAGTCATAGTTTTAGGAAGCGGACCGATAAGAATAGGACAGGGCGTCGAATTCGACTATTCAACCGTGCATGCGGTATGGGCGTTGAAAGAAGAAGGGTATGAAGCGATTATCATAAACAACAATCCCGAAACCGTTTCGACAGATTATACTTTGTCGGACAAACTCTACTTCGAGCCGTTGACGTTTGAAGACGTTATGAACGTAATCGACCTTGAAAAACCCGACGGAGTAATCGTAGCTCTCGGCGGACAAACGGCGATAAATCTTGCCGACGACCTTGCGGCGGCGGGAGTGAAAATTATAGGCAGCGACAGTAAGGCGATTGCAAAAGCCGAAGACAGAGACCAATTTATCGAAGTGCTTAATTCGCTCGATATTCCTATGCCGAACGGCAAAGCGGTGTTCAACGTCGACGACGGAGTAAAGGCGGCAAAGGAAATAGGATACCCCGTTCTTGTCAGACCGAGTTACGTTTTGGGCGGAAGAATGATGAGAATAGTTTACGACGAAAAGGCGTTGAAAGTGTTTTTGTCGGAAGCTGTAAAACTTAATAAAAAGCACCCTGTGCTTATAGATAAGTATATCATAGGTACGGAGTGCGAAGTGGACGCCGTATGCGACGGAAAAGAAGTTTTTATTCCGGGCATTATGGAACACATCGAAAAGGCGGGCGTACATTCGGGAGATTCTATGAGCGTCTATCCGGCACGGTCGCTCGGCGACGACGTGGAAAAAGTCATTATCGACTATACGCAGAAGGTAGGCGTTGCGTTAGGATTAGTCGGGCCGTTCAATATCCAATTTATAGTGGACAGAAAGGATAACGACAAAGTTTATATAATCGAAGTCAATCCGAGAAGTTCGCGTTCCGTTCCTTTCCTTGCCAAGTCAACGGGCGTGCCGATTGCAAACGTCTCGACAAAAGTTATGTTAAATAAGAGCCTTAAAGAGCAAGGTTACGTCGGCGTATATCCGAAAAAAGACAGATGGTACGTAAAAGCTCCCGTGTTCAGTTTTTCAAAGCTCAGCGGACTTGACGCGGTTTTGTCGCCTGAAATGAAATCTACCGGTGAAGCAATAGGCTATGATAAATCGATAAACAGGGCGATACTAAAAGCGATAAAGGCGTCGGGAATGAAAGTCGCAAATTACGGAACGGTTTTTGCGACCATTGCAGATAAGGACAAAGACGTCGCTTTGCCTCTTCTTAAAAGATTTTACGACCTCGGCTTCAATATAGAAGCTACAAGCGGAACGGCAGAATTTTTGAAACGGCACGGAATAAGAACGAGAGTTAAAAAGAAGATTTCGCAAGGTTCGGAAGAAATTCTGGAATCGTTAAGAAAAGGTTACGTAACTTACGTTGTCAATACGATAAGCGAAGGGGAAATGACGGGCGCAAAGGACGGAGTCAAAATCAGACGTACGGCGATTGAGAACAACGTGCCTGTGTTTACGTCGCTCGACACAGTCAGCGTATTGCTTGACGTGCTCGAAGAAACTACTATGGGGATTTCTTGTATATAATGAAAAATCAGATTTTAACGGTAAAAGATAACAAACAAATATCCGACGACGTTTTCGTCATGAAATTCGAAAAAGAAGAAAACGAATATAAGGCGGGACAGTTTGTCGAACTGAAAGTAGACGGGTTTACGTTAAGACGTCCTTTCGGCGTATACGACTTTGAAAAGGGAGAGCTGAGTCTTTTGTATAAGGTTGTAGGACAAGGAACGGCAAAAATGGCGACGATGAAAAGGGGCGAAAAAATCGACGCATTGACAGAACTCGGAAACGGGTTTAACGTGGACAAAGCCAAAAAACCGCTTTTGATAGGAGGCGGTTTAGGAGCGGCACCTTTATATTATTTAGCAAAGACGTTTAAAGAAAAGGGGATAAAAGCCGAAATGCTGCTTGGTGCCAGAACGCAAAGCGACCTTGTGTTTCTAAACGATTTCAAGAACGTGGCGGATGTAAAGGTGGCAACCGACGACGGCACGTCGGGGTTTAAGGGCAACGTTGTCGAAGCATTAAAGCATTATGATTTCGACTGTGATTTCTATTATGCGTGCGGCTCGCTGGCAATGTTAAAGCGTGTTGCAAGCTATTCGACAAACGGCGAGATTTCTATGGAAGCGAGAATGGCGTGCGGTTTCGGAGCATGTATGGGTTGCTCGATTATGACTACCGACGGAGCAAAAAGGGTTTGCAAAGACGGACCTGTTTTCTATGCAAAGGAGATAATTTTTGAATAATTTAAAAGACTTTAATTTAAAAGTAAATCTGTTCGGCTATGAACTTAAAAATCCCGTTATACCGGCAAGCGGAACGTTCGGTTTCGGCTATGAGTTCGCCGACGTGTACGACATAAACTGTCTCGGTTCCATATCCTTAAAAGGTACGACGCTTAACGAAAGATACGGAAATCCGTTGCCACGAGTCGCCGAATGCCCGGTTGGAATGTTAAATTCAATAGGTTTGCAAAACAAGGGCGTCGATAAAGTGATATCCGAAGAAATCGAAAAACTGAAAAAAGTTTACGACGGAAAAGTTATTGCAAACGTTGGAGGGCACAGCGTTGACGAATACGTCGAAGTGGTGCGTAGATTCAACGCATGCGACAAGGTGTTTGCAATCGAACTCAATATTTCATGCCCTAACGTAAAAGGAGGCGGAATGGCGTTCGGAACAAATCCGTCGGTTGCGGAAAATCTCGTTAAAGCGGTAAAAGCGGTTTCCCAAAAACCTATTATGGTTAAGCTCAGCCCCAACGTCACAAGCATATCGGAAATGGCGAAAGCCGTCGAAGGTGCAGGAGCGGACGGAATAAGTTTAATAAACACTCTTGTGGGTATGCGAATAGATTTAGCGACAAGAAAGCCTATACTTGCAGTCGGCAGCGGCGGTTACAGCGGAAGAGGCGTTTTCCCCGTGGCGTTGAAAATGGTAAACGACGTATATAAAGCGGTTTCCGTTCCCGTTGTAGGAATGGGCGGAATTACGTCGGCCAGAGAAGCGGTCGAAATGATGATGGCAGGAGCAACCGCGGTTATGGTAGGAACGGAAAATCTTGTCAATCCTTATGCGTCGCAACAGATAATAAACGATTTGCCGACGGTACTTGACGAGTTAAACGTAAAAGATATAAATGAAATTATAGGGAGCGTAAAATGAGAGACGTTATGATAGCCTGCGATTTTGCAGATAAAGAAGAACTCAATTTGTTTTTGAATAAAATGGGCGAAGAAAAACCGTTTTTGAAAATCGGCATGGAATTGTTTTACCGAGAGGGGGCACCGCTTGTCAGAGAGCTCAAAAACAAGGGGTATAAAATCTTTTTAGATTTAAAACTTCACGACATTCCGAACACGGTTTACAAGGCGATGAAAAATCTCGGAAAGCTTGGAGTCGATATAACGAACGTGCATGCAGGCGGCGGAATCGAAATGATGAAAGCGGCAAAAAGAGGACTTAACGAAGGCGGTTCAAAAGACGCAAAACTCATAGCCGTTACCATTCTTACGTCGCTTGACGATAATGCGGTAAAAAACGAGTTGGGCATAAATTTATCCGCAAAAGAAGCGGTTAAAAAATATGCGGAAAACGCCGCAAAGGCAGGACTTGACGGAATAGTATGTTCGCCGTATGAAGCGTGCATAGCAAAAGACCTCAACCTTATTTCCGTAACTCCGGGCATAAGACTCGAAGGCGACAGCGTAGGCGACCAAAAAAGAGTCGCGACTCCGTCTTTCGCAAAGGAGCAGGGAAGCGATTACATAGTTGTCGGCAGGTCGATAACGGGTTCCGAAAATCCGCTCGAAGCATACTTAAAGTGCAAAAAAGAGTTTTTGAATTAAAGTTTAAACGTAAAAAGAGTAACCTTATCAGGCGTTTATCCGCCTTATTATGAAAAAGGAAAAATAATGCGTCAATTTGAAAGGAAACGCAATTAAATCGAAACAAAAAAACAAAAAGGGTGATATAATTATGGAAATAAAACAGTTAAATACAGAAATAGAAGTAGCAGAAATTTTACTTTCAATCAAAGCAGTCTTTTTAAGACCGTCCGAGCCTTTTACTTGGGCAAGCGGCATTAAGTCGCCGATTTATTGCGACAACCGTTTAACGCTTGCCTATCCCCAAAAAAGAAAATTTATCGAAAATTCGATGGCTCAAATCGTAAAAAAAGAGTATCCCGAATGCGAAGTTCTCTACGGAACGTCAACGGCAGGGATTCCTCATGCGGCGATAATGAGCGAAATTTTACAGCTTCCGATGGGATACGTCAGAAGCAGTGAAAAGTCTCACGGCAGAGAAAACAAAATAGAGGGCGCAGACCCTAAGGGCAAGAAGGTAGTCGTAGTAGAAGATTTAATTTCGACGGCAGGGTCGTCTATTGACGTGGTAAACGCCCTTAGAGATAGCGGAGCTCAAGTTTTGGGAATCGTTTCCGTCTTTACTTACGGACTTAAAAAGGGCGAGGAAAAACTTACGCTTGCAAAAGTAAAAAACGTATCTCTATCAAATCTCGACGCCGTTTTGGAAGCGGCTATAAAAAACGGGTATATCACGGACAGAGAAAAACGCATGCTGCTTGCTTTCAGAGAAAATCCGCAGGACGCATCATGGCAATCGGTGGAATAACACGGATTGCCGAAGAGTAAGCCGTTGCGGTTTTCGTTTAACAAAAGGAGCATATTATCAACACTTTCAACGAATTAAACGTCAAAGACGAAATAAAGTCGGCAATAGCCGAAATGGGTTTTAAAGAACCTACTCCCGTGCAGGCAGAAGTAATTCCCGTTTTGCTTGACGGAAAAGATTGTTTGGCGCAAGCGCCGACGGGCACGGGAAAAACGTGCGCTTTCGGCTTGCCGCTTGTGGAAAAAATCGACGCAGACAATTCGCTTGTGCAAGGGCTTGTCCTTTGCCCTACAAGAGAACTTGCCATGCAAATCGAACGGGAACTAAAAAAGATTGCCGCTCATACGTCGGTAAGAATAACGGCTTTATACGGCGGACAGAACGTTGAAAAACAAATGGCGGCGTTAAGACGTAAGCCGCATATCGTGGTAGGAACGCCGGGCAGAGTTATAGACCATATCCGTCGCAAAACTTTGAAACTTCACGGCACGACTTCATTTATACTCGACGAAGCCGACGAAATGCTCGATATGGGGTTCAGAGGCGATATCGACCAGATAGAAAAGAAACTTCCTTCCATACGTCAAACCGCCCTTTTAAGCGCAACGATGCCCAAAGAGATAATGGAGATTTCTTCGGGCTATCAGACGAATCCCGTAAAAATCAAAACTACGGTGGGAGAGTCGGAAGTTCCGCAAATAAAACAAATTTACGTCAAACTTTCAGAAGATAAAAAATACGACGCGTTGAAACGCATTTTAAGAGAGCGAAATTATAAATTTGTTTTAGTATTTTGCAATACGAAAGCAAGAGTTGACGCACTCTATGAAAAGCTTGACGGCGATGGATATCTTTGCGCCGGATTGCACGGCGACCTCAAACAACGCTTCAGAGATAAGATAATGAAGGCGTATAGGGAAAAGCAGCTGAACGTACTTGTCGCAACGGACGTAGCCGCACGAGGCATAGACGTTGACGGCGTCGAAGCGATTTTCAATTACGACGTACCTCACGACGAAGAGTTTTACGTTCACAGAATAGGCAGAACGGCAAGAGCGAATAGGACGGGCGAAGCGATTTCTTTTGTGACTAAAAAAGATATATACCGACTTAATCTCTATGAAAAGCTTACCAAAACGCCTATTGAAGAATTGATACTTGACGGACTCAGCGAAGGTTTTACGGCAAAGAGTAAAAACGAGGAAACCGTTAAACTGTTTTTAAACTTAGGCACGAAAGACCGTATCAACGACGCAGAGTTAAGAAAATTCGTCAGCGTAAATTCTTCGCTTCCTGTAGACGAAATAAAAAACGTCAAAGTGTTGGAGCTATATTCGTTTTTCGAAGTAAAGCCTGAGTATTTAAACAATGCGCTTTCCGTAAGCGGAGCAAAGCATTCAGGCAGGTTTATCACCGTTGAACAGGCAGGCAAAGAAAAACAGGATAACGCCATAAAAAACGTTTACGGAAAAAGTAAGGGCGGAAAATCGAAAGTTGCCAATAAATTAGGCAATAAAAATTCGGTTAAAGCCAAAACGAACGGAAACAAAACAAAAACCGATAATAAAATCACCGAAAAAAGGAACGACGCCGCATCAGAACAAAAACCGAAAAAACGTTATTATTTCGATGATTTTGATGACGACTATTTAAGCGGAAAATTAGGGTTTGCGGACGGCGGTAAAAGAAGCGGAACTAAAAAGAGCGGACAAAAACGTTCCGACAACGGAAAAAGCAATAAAACCGCAGTTAAGTCGGACAGACGTTTTGAAGAAAGGAACGCAAACGCAAATAAAAACACAAACGGAAATAAAAACACAAACGGAAAAAGCAAAAACAAAAGTTTTGATAAACCGTCAGGAAAGAACAATAAAGCGTCTGTCAAAAAGAACAATGCGGGACGGAATAAAAATTTCGGAGACAATAAATACCGCGGCGGAAACGGAAGGCGAAAATAATTGCACCTTGACAGCGTCATTATACGGGGTTATAATGATATAGCTACAAAGCATAAGGAGAAAATTATGGACGAAATCAAAAGCGAAGCAGTCGAAGAAACAACGACTGTGACACAAGAGTCTGCCGTAGGAACGACGGAAGTCGTCGAAAACGGCGAGACCGAAAAGAAGAAAAGAAAACTTCCTCAATGGCTTCAAAAGCTTGTCGATAAAATTCAGGCTAACGAAGACGTAAGACAAATGGTACTGTTTACGTTGTTCAGTATGGTTTGCGGAGCGTCGCAGCTTATCGTCACTTACGTGCTTTCCTTGTTAAGGCTTGCGACGGGTACGGTTTTGGCGGAAAAATTTGTCGGACTTCCGGTAGGCAGCATAAGCATATTTGCTTACGATACAACCGGTGAGTTTATCGGCTTTTTAGTCGGTTCGATAGTAGGTCAGGTGTTGACGTTCATATTGAACAGAAAAAAGACGTTTAAGGCGACGAACAATCTTGCCGTATCTATCACCATGTACGTTATACTTGCTTTGTTTATCATCTTCATGCAGACGTTGCTCGGCGGCGCTATTACAAAAGCTTGTTGGAACGCAAAACCGGACGCATCGGAATTTTTGGCTCTTCTTTACAACCTTGCCGGACAAGCGGTAGCAGGTATTGCCGCATTGATTATCAGCTTCCTCGGCAATAAATTCCTTGTTATGCGTGATTGGGGCAAGAAAAAGAGAGAAAAAGAGGCGTTGCAAGCCGAAGTTTCGGGTGAAGAAAATAGCGACGAACAATAATTTATATAATTGTAAAAAGGCTCAGCTTTAATTTGCAAACGTTATTGACAGGAGAAGACCTTGCGGTCTTCTCTTTAACTAAAAAGCAAAACCGAAAAAGGCGTTAATCTATGAGTGAAATTGTTTTACGTTTTGGCAAAGGGCTATGTTTTACGTTTTAGGGCTACAAGGCAATGTCTTTAATTTGCGTATAGCGGTTTAGCTTTTAAATTGCTATTTAATTGATAAAAGGGAATAATCAAACGAGAAAAGAAAATGAAATCGATTACGGAATTATACAGAATAGGGCGAGGCCCGTCAAGTTCACACACAATGGGACCGTCAAAGGCGGCAATGCTCTTTAAGGAGGCAATGCCTATAGCGGACGAATACAAAGCCGTTTTATACGGTTCGTTGGCGTTAACGGGAAAAGGACACCAAACGGATAAAGCTATTATCGAGGCGTTGGGCAAAAATTGCAAAGTCGAATTTAACACCGAAGAACAAAATCTTAAACACCCGAACACGTTTCGACTTTATGCCTATAAAGACGGAAAAGAAGTGCTTGAATGGGAAGTGTTGTCTGTCGGCGGCGGTGCGATTCAGATTGTCGGGCAGCCTGTTACCGAGAGCGAAGAAGTATACAGATTAAACACTTTTGACGAAATAAAAGCATACTGTTATGAAAACGATATGACTTTGTCGGAATACGTTTATTCCGTTGAGCCGTTTATCAAGCCGTATCTTAAAAGGGTATGGAAGGCGATGTGCGACGCAATAACAAGAGGCGTAAAAGCGAGCGGCGTTCTTGACGGCGGTCTCGAAGTCGCAAGAAAAGCAAGAAGATTTTTTCTCGAACAGAAAAGCGATGAATTGAGCGAAACCAAAGAAAGCCGATTGATATGCGCTTATGCGTTTGCGGTAGCGGAAGAAAATGCCGACGGAAAGGTTATCGTCACGGCTCCTACGTGCGGCAGTTGCGGCGTCGTTCCGAGCGTGCTTAAATATATGCAAGAGCGGCATGGCTATTCAGAAGAAAAAATTTTAGACGCTTTAGCGGTTGCAGGGCTTATAGGAAATATCATAAAGCAGAATGCGTCCATAAGCGGAGCGGAATGCGGCTGTCAGGCGGAAATAGGTTCTGCGTGTTCCATGGCGGCGGCAGGAGTCGCACAGTTGATGGATATGGGAATAGAGCAGATTGAGTATGCCGCCGAAGTAGGAATGGAACATCATTTAGGGCTTACGTGCGATCCCGTTTGCGGTCTTGTGCAGATACCTTGTATAGAACGTAATGCCGTTGCCGCAATGATGGCAATGACGGCTGTAAATTTTGCAAACTTTCTGACTGTGACAAGGAAGGTTTCGTTTGATACGATTGTAAAAACGATGTACGAAACGGGAAAAGATTTGCCAAGCGGATATCGTGAAACAAGCACCGGCGGACTGGCGAAAAATTATAAGGGTAAAAAAAATAGTCCGTAACCGTAACGGCGTAACTGTACGGGTGTAACTGTTAAACGATATATCGGCAGCAAAACCGTTTAAAAGAGTCTATAAATTTAACAAAGCGAGTTGTACGCAAGGTAAGTATATAAATATAAAAATTTACAAAAAGTGTAAATAATTTTCAATTTTCTGTTGACGAAGCTTGATTAGTCGTGTACAATAAGATAAAGGAGCAAAAAATGAATAAGCAATTTAAAGATTCTATAAATCAATCGTATTCGGAAGCGATAAAAGCGATGGAAGAGGGGCAATCGGCAAAAGTCGTCAGATTGTCGCTTCTTGAATGTGCCGCAAGACTTGAAGCGGTCGCAAAAATCGAATTTGCCGAAAGGACTAAACTTAACGCTTTGGGGTATAAACTTTTAGGCGTAGTGAAGAAACTGGGCACAAACGAAATGGATATAGAAAAAGCATACGAGTTTCTTACCGGACAAAGATTGAGCGACGTTAAAAAGGCGGAAAAGCCTATCGATATCGAAGACGAATTGGCGGCATTGGCAAAATCGAGCAAGACGAGAAATACGCAGATCGAGGACGAAAAAGCAACGCAAACCGAAAGCGTAAAAGACGACGGAGTAAACGACGTAAAGGAAGAGTTGCCTAAGCAGGGAACGTCAGATATGGCAAACGTCTATTTCGGAAGACAAGACGAAGAAAAAGTTTTTAAGGAAAACGGCGTAAAAAGCCAAAGAAAAGGCGAATTGAGAGCCGCCACTTTAAGCGAGTACGTAGGGCAGGAAAAAATCAAGCCGTTACTTAAAGAAGCTATAGCCGCTGCGAAAAGCAGAGGAGAGCCGCTTGAACACGTTTTGATGTTCGGTTCGGCGGGACTCGGAAAGACGACTCTTGCAAAGATTATTGCAAACGAGATGGGCGGTGAATGCACCGTAATGAACGGGGCAACGATAAAAGACGTCGACGATTTTATCGACGTAATCAAAAACGTAAAAAGGGGCGACGTTGTATTTATCGATGAAATTCACAGAATGAGTCAGAGTGCGGCGGAAGCAATTTATAAGGCTATGGAAGACTTTGAATTGCAGTTCATTCAAAAGACGAGAGGTGGCGACGCAAAAAACGTTGATATGAAATTGCCGCCGTTTACGCTTATAGGAGCTACAACGCACAGCGGACTTTTGTCTAAACCTATGCGTGACAGATTCTCTTTGAAGTTTAAACTTGAACCGTATACCGAAGACGAACTTATAATATTGGCGACGAATTCTATGAGAAAGCTGGGCTTTGAATTAGGTCCGGGAGCGGCGGCTGAGATAGCGAAACGCAGTAGAGGAGTGCCGAGAATTTGCAATACGTACGTAAAGAGAATAAGAGATAAGGCTCAGGTTTTGGGCGTGCAGGTTGCGTCAAAAGAATTGGTAGAAAGTTATTTCCTTTCAGCGGGAATTGACGAAAACGGACTTGACGAAGCGGATATTGCCTATTTGTCAACGCTTTTGAACAAATTCGGCGGAGCTCCGGTCGGAATCGATACGTTGTGTGCGGCATTAGGCGAAGGGCGTAACATAGTCGAAGAACAAATCGAACCGTATCTTATTTATCTCGGATTTATCAACGTATCGTCCAACGGCAGAGATCTTACGAAAGCGGGCGAAGAATACGTTAAATCGTATAATAAAAGAAAATCTGTTTGTGATGACGGAGAAATTTTAAAAGACGTCAACGACGACGTCGCCTTGGAAAGCGAAAACGCAATTGAAGAAGGCGACTCTTCCGATATGGAAGGGACTGACGAAAACGACTTTAACGAAGAATCTGCAAGCGACGCAGACGATAGCAACGCGGAAGAGATTGAAAGCGACGCAGACGATAGCGACGCGGAAGACGATGCAAGCGACGATGCCGAAGAAGACGGAGAGGGCGAATAGCCTTTGATAGTTTATGAATCAGTTTTTATACGGCGACGAAAACTATCTTATTAAACAACAATATTATAAACACGGCTTAGTGTACTATACCTTAGCGGAAGAAATTTTAAATTCCGTATCTCACGCAATGGGCGGAGCGTTAGGTATAGCGGCTTTGGTCGTGTTTTATTTGTTGGCGAATAACGTTTATGAAAAAACGGCGGCAATAATAAGCGGAATTTTTATCGCTCTGCCGTATGCGAATTCTGCCGTATATCACGGCTTGACCGATTTAAAACTAAAATCGATATGGAGAAAAATCGATCATTCGTCAATTTGCTTTATAATTATCGGCTGTGCTACGCCTATGTTATTATGTTTAAGCCCGACTACGTACAACTTCGTCGCCATGGGAATAGCCTTGCTCGTGTCTATAATAAATATTACGGGTTGCGGAATAAACCTTAAAAAGTTTTCAAAAACAGCTTTATGTCTCGATTTCGTCGTAGCGTTTTTATTTACGGGAGCTTACATTTTGCAAAAGAATTTAATTCCGCTCTCGGCAAAGATATGTTATATAACGGGAGCGGCAGTATGCCTTTTGGCAATGATAGCTTATGCGATAAGGAAAAAATACGCGCATACGGTGTTCCACGTAATGATGCTTTTAGGAACCGTTATATTCCTTGCGGCAGGTTACGTTATTTATACGGCAATTTAACTCAGGCAAAATAAGGTTAGTTAGAGCATAAACTAATTAAGCGTGTATTGCCTTAGCGTATGGGCGACTGACTTTGAAACTTAAGTTAAAGCGTATAAATTAATGCGAAAAAACAAATTCAGTCAAAGTTTACGCATAATAAATTATCGAAAACGAGAGACGTAAAGAAAACAAAATTTTCTAAAATAGTAAATTTTTCCAACAAAAGTAGTTGACAAAACGGCGAAAGTTTAATAAAATAAAATCACCAAAAAACAAGGAGATTAAAAATGGCATTAGGAAAAGGATTAAAAGGATTGTTGATAACGATTATAGTTATCGTGGTTATCGCTTTGATCATTGGTATAGCGGCGATTGTCGTGCTTAATATGACGCCTAACAAGCTCGGTTTCGGAGATAAACCTATTATAAACGGTGAAAGCTTCGATAGTCTCGGCCTTGGCGACGTAAAGCTTATTAACATAATTAAGCAATTCAAGAATATATACAAGCCGGATGAAAAGGCGATAGTTAAAAACGGTTACAGTGCAGGCAGCGAAAAACCTGTTGCGGAAAGCAACCTTAAAACCGGTTCGAATATAGAAGTAAGCAACGGTGAAGTCGTTTATTCTTCGCTTATTACAAATACGGTTGAGTACGACAAAGAATATTTGCTTACCTACGACGATAAAACCCTTGCATACATATTCGACCAGATGATAAAAGGTTCGGACGGTTCAAACGCCGCATTCAAGACGATTAAAGAAATGAACGCTTCGATAAAAGAAGTTTCGATAACGAAATCGTCGGAAGGTGCGCAATTCAGAATCGTTATGGCGGCAAGTCTTGCAAATTTCAAAGAACAAATTAACAACGAACTCGGAACGTTTGCAGGATTGATAAAAATTCCGGATACGGTTTATATGGTTTCATATTTGAAATTGGACGCTGTAGACAGCAACGGAAAACTTTGTTTGAGTTCGGTTTCTTTGAAACTTAACGATCAAAGCGAAGGCGTAACGAAAGCAATATTCAAAGTGCTTTCAAGCCAGGCAGGTCTTAGCGGGGACAGCGAAACGGAAATCAACAATAACGTTGCAGAAGCTATCTCAACGGTAGTGTCTCATCTCGGAAAAGTAGGAACGGCAACGGAAATCGAAGCTACGACGAAAGAAATTACCGGCACTGCGAAAATCGGTGAGACGGGCGTTATGATGAACAAGATTTCGGTAATTACGTATAAGAAATAATGCCATAAAGAGATAAAAAGGAAGGGAAAGAAAGGGAAAAAACCGACGCTTTGCGTCGGTTTTTTGTTGTAAAAGATATCTGAAACAAGACTTAATTTTATCGAAAAAATCGTCGGATAAGAAATTAAGCTATGGAACAATTATCAAGGGTAAACGTGAGATTATTTACTTAAAAGCGATTGAGCAAGAACGTCGATTTGCGACAAGTTTTCTTCGCTTAAACTTGAAACGATTTTTACTTCCTGTTCGATAAACGTTAAGTTTTTTTGAGAAGAAAGTTTATCTTTCATAACTTTTGCAGCCATAGGCGCCCATGAGCCGTTTTCGATGAAACCTACTGTGCGGTTTTGGAAGTTTCTTTCTACGATAGCGTTTATAAGCGAATTCATGCAAGGGAAGATTGTACCATTGTATGTGGTTGTCGCGAAAACGATTTTAGAATATTTAAAGCAGTCCGCAACCGTTTCTGCCCAATCGGTTCTTGCAACGTCGACGACTTTAAAATCGGTTTTGCCTTTTAAACGTTTTGCGAGTTCCAAAACGGCGTCTAAGGTGTTTCCGTAAATAGACGTATAAGCTATAAGCACTCCGTCCGTTTCCGGCAGATAACTCGACCATACGTTATATTTGTTTAAAATTTCGCTCAAATCGCCTGTCAGAGCCGGGCCGTGCAGCGAATAGACGTTTTTTATTTCAAGTGCGGAAAGCTTTTTCAATGCCGCTTGTACCTGAGCTCCGTATTTTCCTACAATGCCTATATAATATCTTCTTGCTTCGTCAAGCCAAGGTTCGTCGCAGTCGGAAGTTCCGAATTTGCCGAAAGCGTCAGCCGAAAACAAACTTTTTGTAGCGGTTTCATACGTCATCATAACTTCCGGCCAGTGAACCATAGGCGTGAAAAAGAATTTCAGCGTTGTTTCACCGAGGCAAAGTTCTTCTCCGTCTTTGACTTCTTTCGTGTTAAATTCAAAACCTCTGAAATATTGTTTCATCATCTGAATGGTTTTTGAATTTGCAACGATAACGGTAGACGGGAAGGTTTCTGCAAAAAGTTTTATACATGCCGAATGATCGGGTTCCATGTGTTGGACGATAAGGTAATCGATTGCTTTGTTACCCCTTGCTGCGTTCACGTTTGCAAGCCATTCCTTTTTGAAGTTACCGTCAACGGTGTCTATCAAAGCGGTTTTATCGTCCGTAACGAGATAAGAATTGTAAGTCATTCCGTTAGGGACGGAATATTGACCTTCGAACAAATCGATTTTTGTATCGGAAACGCCGACGTTTATGATGCGTGACATAAAGTTCTCCTTAAAAAATATTTAACCTAAAGCATAAAGGTTAAATTAAGTATAAGTCCGTCAAATTTTATTGTCAACAAAAAAACGATAACGCCGCAAGCGTTATCGTTGAACAAGTGAGTTTATAGTAGAGTCGCTTTTCGAGTATTTGCGAAAACGTAGCTAGTTGTTTATATAAAGCCGGATTATGCCTTATTGAAAACGATTGCGATAAGTTCGTCGGTTGACATAAGTTTCGTTGCGGTTTTGATTACGGTTTTTGCTTTAGAGACGATAAGGTCTTTTGTCAGTCCGGACGTCAATACGCTTACGGAAACGGAATTATCCGAGTATATGGAGGCGAGAACTTCGCAAACCGAATTAAGAACGGTTTTTGCAACGGCGGACGAGTCGTTGAGAGTGCCGACTTTTATCGTTGCGTTAACTAAGGTCATAGAATCGCAAATATTTTTTATAGCGTCGTCAACAGGCATACCTATAACCGTTGAGATGATATACGATTTTTTTGATTCGTCGATATTTTCCGAGTTGTCGAGATTTATTTTGCATATTTCGTTGTCGCTGTTTATAGCTATATCGAAATCAACGCTTTTTTCGTAATCGTCGTTGATAAAGACGTTCATATAGGTTAAATCGGAAACTCCCACGTTGTCTGCGGCAATAGTCGAAAAATTTAATATGAAGATAAAAAGCGCGCAAATAGCGTAAATGACGGGGATGACGAATTTTTTAGCTTTTACCCACGTCAGGGTCAATGAAAGACTTCTGTCCGGTTTTTGTTTTACAATGGGAGTAGCCTTAACTTTTTTATAAACTTCGGGTTGGACGGAAGTTATTTCGTTATTGAGTTGTTTTGCAAAATCTTCAAATTTCATCTTCTTCCTCCAACTTTTTTTTGAGCTTTGCAACGGCATTTCTGTATGCCCATAAAACGGTGCCGAGCGGCTTTAAAAGCATGTCGGCGATTTCACGGTGTTTATATCCGCCCGCTATATGCAGCAGAACTATCTGCTGTTCCGACTTAGTGAGAGTTTCCCTGATGATTTTCAGCATAGGCGTTGAAATGTTGTCGTCGATTTCGTATTCGCCGAATCTGTTAGACTGTTCGGAAAAATCAGTCGGCGTTTCACGCTTTTGTCTTTTAATTTCGTTGAGAGACAAATTTTTCGCTATGGTGAAAATCCAGGCGGAAGCATTTGTGCCTGCTTTATATCCGTCGATGGAATTTCTCATTTTAACGTATGTATTTTGCAATAAGTCTTCTGCGGTATGATAATTTTTTGTGTAAGTAAGTATAAACGAAAAAAGTCCGCGTTTGGTTTCGTTATAAATAACGTCAAACGCACTTTCATCACCGTTTTTAAGACGAATCATATATTTGTCAAGTTCAACTTT